>JANMHN010000061.1:0-2864 GCA_031375185.1 Allobosea sp.
GGCGCGGCCTGGGTGTTCATACCGGCCTATCTGCAAGCCTACCGGGGCAGCCATGTCGTGATCACCACGATCATGTTCAACTTCCTGGCGGGCACGCTGCTGGTCTACCTGCTGGTCGGCCCGCTGAAGATGGCAGGCTCCATGGCGCCGGAAACAGCCAAGTTCGTGCCCGGCGCGACCTTGCCCCTGATGAACCAGATGGCGGCGTGGTTCGGCCTCACCATCACGCGCACACCGCTCAACCTGTCGTTCATCTTCGCCGTCCTGGCGGCGGTCTTCGTCTGGGTGCTGATCTGGCGGACGCGGCTGGGCTACGCCATCCGCACCGTCGGCGCGAACCCCGATGCGGCGGTCTATGCCGGCATTTCGCCTGCGAGGATCACCGTGATCGCGCTTCTGATCTCGGGCGGGCTGGCCGGTCTGATGGCGACCAATGAAATCCTCGGCGTGCAGGGCCGGCTCATCAACGAGTTCACAGCCGGTGCCGGTTTTGTCGGCATTGCCGTTGCCCTGATGGGGCGCGGGCATCCATTCGGCATCGTGCTCGCGGCACTGCTGTTCGGCGTACTTTATCAGGGCGGGGCGGAGCTTGCCTTCGACAAGCCCAGGATCACGCGCGAGATGATCATCGTCATCCAGGGCTTCGTGATCCTGTTCGCCGGTGCATTGGAAATGATGTTCGCCGACCAGATCGCGGCGCTCTACACGCGCCTTACCGGCCAGGCGGACGTGCCGACAAGGGCTTCGGCAAAGGGGCAGGCATGAGTGATGCCTTCCAGATCATCCTGCTCGCCGTTGATTCCGCTGTCAGGCTGTCGGTTCCGCTGCTCTTCGCTTGCCTTGCCGGGCTCTACTCGGAGCGGGCCGGGGTGGTCGACATCGGGCTGGAAGGCAAGATGCTGATCGGGGCGTTTGCGGCCGGTGCTGCTGCTTCGCTGGTGCCGAACCCGTGGCTGGGACTGCTCGCCGCCATCATGGCCTCGGTGCTGTTCGCGTTGGTCCATGGCTTCGCATCGATCAGCCAGCGCGGCAACCAGATCGTCTCCGGGGTCGCCATCAATGTGCTGGCGTCGGGTCTGACCGCCATTCTCGGCAATGCCTGGTTCGGGCAGGGCGGGCGCACGCCGCAACTGCCGAGCGGCGCGCGCTTCGGCGAAATCACGTTGCCGTTTGCCGAAGCCCTGCGCCCGGTGCCGGTGCTGGGGGAGATCTACGCCGAGGTCATTTCAGGCCATTCGGTGCTGGTCTACATCGCGCTCGGCCTCGTGCCGCTGACCTGGTTCGCGCTCTATCGCACGCGCTGGGGCCTGCGCTTGCGCGCGGTCGGAGAAAACCCCGCCGCGGTGGACACGGCGGGCCTGTCTGTGACGCGGCTGCGCTATTCTGCCGTGATCATGGCTGGAATCCTGTGCGGGTTCGGCGGGGCCTATCTGGCCATCGCCCAATCGGCTGGGTTCATCACCGACATGACGGCAGGCAAGGGCTTCATCGCGCTGGCGGCGCTGATCTTCGCCAAATGGCGACCATTGCCCGCGCTGGGGGCCTGCTTCCTGTTCGGGCTGCTGGATGCGGTGGCTCTGCGCATCCAGGGGGTGAGCTTCCCCGGAATCGGGCAGGTGCCGGTGCAGGCCATCCAGGCCCTGCCCTACATCCTGACAGTGGTTCTCCTGGCAGGCTTCATCGGCAAGGCGACACCGCCGAAAGCCGTCGGCATTCCCTATCTCAAGGACCGGTCATGACATCTGAACTGGACGCGCTGTTCACCGCCGCAAAGACCGCACATGCACGTGCCTATGTGCCGTACTCGCGCTTCAAGGTGGGTGCTGCCGTGCGTGGGGCCAATGGCGTGATCTATGCGGGCTGCAATGTCGAGAACGCGGCCTATCCGGTTGGCAACTGCGCCGAGGCCAGTGCCATTGCCGCGATGATCATGGCGGGCGAAACACGCATCATGGAAGCCATGGTGATCGGCGACGGGGCCGGGCTTTGCACCCCGTGCGGAGCGTGCCGCCAGCGCCTGCGCGAGTTTGGCTTGGCAGACATCAAGGTCCACATAGCAGACCTGAACGGGGTGCGCGCCACATTCACGCTGGGCGAGTTGCTGCCGGCCTCGTTCGGGCCGGATAACCTTTCGGGCTGAGGCACGGGTTCATCAGATGGCCTGGAATGATCACCCCGAAACACTGTTCGACGCGGCTGCAGCGCATGTCATGGCGCTTGGCATCGGCGAGCCCGAACTGGCCATCATCCTGGGGTCAGGCCTTGGCTCGCTTGCTGACGAGATCAGGAATCCTATCATCATCCCGTTTGCGCAGATTCCCGGATTTCCGCGCGGAACCGTATCAGGCCACAAGAAGGCACTGGTATTTGGCGAGCTTGAGGGGCGGCGGGTGCTCGTGTTCGCGGGTCGCTCGCACTATTATGAGGGCGGTGATGCAGCCGCCATGAAAGTGCCGCTCGGGCTGCTCACACGGCTGGGCTCGCCCAGGCTGTTGGCCACCAATGCGGCTGGCTCGGTGAACCTCACCATGAAGCCCGGTGATGTGGTGGCGATCAGCGACCATATCAGCCTTGGCGGGCCAAATCCTCTGGTGGGGGACACCGATGAACGCCGTTTCGTGCCTATGGCCGACGCTTATGATCCCGCCATGCGCAAGGCCCTGCAGGCCGCCGCTGCGGCGACTGGTCAATCGCTGGCGGAGGGCGTCTACATGTGGTGGACAGGACCGAGCTTTGAGACACCTGCCGAAATCCGCCTGAGCCAGCGTGTTGGCGCGGACCTTGTCGGCATGTCGACCGTGCCCGAAGTGATCATGGCGCGGCGGCTGGGGCTGAGCGTGGCAGGGTTGTCCATCGTCACCAAC
>JANMHN010000069.1:0-6697 GCA_031375185.1 Allobosea sp.
GTAGGCATTGATGCCGGCAACGAACGCCTCGCAGATGGCCTTGTCGTCAGGCGCGTAGCTGCCCCATTCGCGCGCCATCGCGCTGCGATACAGCATCTGGCGGCTGGCGCGGTCCTGCTCAAGATAGCCCGGCCCGAAATCAGCGGCGAGCAGGCCAAGGCCCCGCTTGCGCCACAGGTCGATCTGCCAGAGCCGGTCACGCGCCGCATTCCAGCCCTGCACCACGAAGGCGTCGAGGAAGGCGCGGGCGCGGATATGCGGGATGCCGTGCGCATCGATCAGAATATCGGCGGGGGCGGACAGGGCGGGGAGGGTGATGGGCATGGAGAGAGTGAAGCGGGTTTGAGCCTGCGGCGCAATGGTCAGATCGCATGGGGCGAGACTGCACAATGGTGTCAACTCACGGTCACGCCTTTTGCGCGGCAATCCGGTTGGCGACCCGCTCCAATTCCGCCTTGTCGAGCGGGAAGTTCCAGATCAGCGCGATGGCACCCAGCTTCAGCAGCACCGGCAGTGCGGCATAGAGCAGGCCAAGCATGAAAAGGCCGCTGTCAGTGCGGATGGCATTGCCGGGATCGTAGCCTGAGGCTGCGAGGACCGGGAAGGCGATGCCGACAGCTCCGGCAAAGGCCAGCTTGGTGGCCAGAGCCCAGAGGCCGAGATAAAGCCCGGCCCGCTCCTGGCCAGACGCTGCGGTGTCGACATCGATGACGTCGCCCTGCACGGCTGCGGGCAAGACAACATCAGCACCGAGCGCCAGGCCCGTGACCACGCAGACAGCGGCAAACAGGCCGATCTGGCCCGGCCCGAGAAAGGGAGCCACCACAAAAGCGGCACAGGCCAGCACCAGCCCGAGCGCCCAGGCGCGGTGCTTGGAAGTGCGCCGCGCCAGCCAGAGCCAGAACGGCACGCCAGCCACCCCGCACAGGAAATACAGCACCAGCAAAGGCCCGGCGCTGTCCTTGGCTCCGAGCCGGTCGGCCACGAAGAACAGGAACAGCGTGGCCGGAAGCCCATTGGCCAGCGAGTTGACGAAGAATGCCGCCAGTAGCCGCCTGAATGGCCGGTTTGCAGCCAGGTGCCGGAAGCCGGCGCGCAGGTCCGTGCTGGCCGTGATGCGCTCGACCGGCTCCGGTGCCATGAACACGGCGATGATCGCGCCAACGGGAAGCAGGATGGCGATGAAGATCGCGAGCGCGGCCAGTCCGTCCCGGCTGGTGCCGCCCTGGATCTGCACGATGGCGGGCAACAACAAGGCGATCAGGGTGCCGATCACGGTGAAGCTCTCGCGGAAGGCGGCTACGCGGGTGCGCCCTTCATAGCTGCGGGACAACTCCGTCCCCCAAGCCTGATAGGGCACGGAAATCGCCGTCCATGCCAGCGATAGCACGGTTGCCCAGGCGAACAGATAGAGCGCGCCCGCACCATCAGAAGGCCGCATCACGAACCATGCGGAGAGTGCGACGAACGGCGCAGACGCGATCACCCAGGTGCGCCTGCGGCCAAAGGCAGGCCGCGTCCAGTCGGCCAACGCCCCGGCGAGGGGGTCTGTCACAGCGTCCAGAATGCGGACCAGCAGCAGCACAAAGCCGACGGTGGCGATCGGGATGCCGACCTCCTTGGTGTAGAACTCCGGCACCATCACGTAAAAGGGCAAGCTCAGCGCCGCCACTGGCAGGGCAGGCAGCGCATAGCCGAGAAGCTGCCGGATCGTGGGTTCGGCCCTCGTTGTCATCAGGCGCGCTTGAAGACCATCTGGCGCACGTCGATGTTGCCTGAGCGGAAGCCAGCCTCGCAATAGGCGAGGTAGTATTCCCACATGCGGCGGAAACGCTCGTCAAAGCCAAGCGGTGTGAGATCCGGCCAGGCAAGACGGAACCGCACACGCCAGTCCGACAGGGTCTGCGCATAATCAAGACCGAACTCGCGCTCGCCGACCATGGGCACGCCAAACTTGGCACCAAGGTTCTTCATGTGGGTCGGCGTGGGCAGCATGCCGCCGGGAAAGATATAGGCGCGGATGAAATCCATCTCGTTCTTGTAGAACTGGAAGCTCTCGTCCTTGATGGTGATCACCTGCAGCCCCGCCGTGCCGCCATCGCGCAGGCGGTCGCGGATCTGCTGGAAATAGATCGGCCAATACTGCTCGCCCACGGCCTCGAACATCTCGATAGAGGCAATGCGGTCGTAGGTGCCCTTCTCGTCACGATAGTCGAGCATCTTGATCTCGACCTTGTCATTGAGGCCGGCCTTGGCGATCCGCTCCTGCGCGAAGTCGAACTGTTCCTTCGAGATCGTCAGGCCCGTGACCTTGCAGCCGATCTCGCGGGCCGCAAATTCGGCAAATCCACCCCAGCCGCAGCCGATTTCCAGCACGCGGTCTCCGGGCTGAATGCCGGTCTGTTCGGCGAGGGCGCGGTACTTGCGGATCTGAGCTGACGACAGGTCGTTGTCGCCGGGCGCATAGATGCCGGATGAATAGGTCATCGTCTGGTCGAGCCATGACGAATAGAAGGTGTTGCCCAGGTCATAATGGGCATGAATGTTCTTGCGCGATCCGGCCCGCGTGTTGCGGTTGAGGAAATGGCGCAGGATCTGCCACAGCCGGGCCAGCGGCTTGCCGGCCAGCATCGTCTCGATGGCGCTGTAGTTGGTCGCGAACAGTTCGAGGAAGCGCGCGAGGTTGGGTGTTTCCCATTCTCCGCGCAGGTAGGCTTCGGCAAATCCGATGTCACCACCCAGTGCAAGGCGGCGGGCAAAGGCGAAATCCTTGACCTGGAACACCGCATCGGGGCCAGGTTTCACACCCCTGAACATGTAGCTGGTCCCGTCAGGCAGATGCACTGTCAGGCAACCCCGCTCGATGCGGGTTCCGTAGGCAAGCGCGCTTCTGATCACCGTGGGCAAGGACGCGGCGATCTCGGTCAGGTTTTGTGCCGTGACAAGCTGAGGAGAGGCGTGTTGAGCAGGAGATCTGGTCACTGGAATGGTCATACAGTCCTCATCATTCTGGTCGGTCTTCGGGCGCTCTGGCGGGATGGCCAAGGTCAGCCCATCAAGGTCAGTTCATGTCAGGGTTCAGTTGATGGTCTGGGCAGGCTTCGGGTCGTGGTAGGACACAGTCTCGGGGGGCTTGGGACGGGTGTAGAACCTGATGCCCTTGAACCAGAGCTTCATCGCTTCCCAGTGGATGCCAGCCACAACCTTGAAGGTCATGAAGGGCATCGCGCTGCAGGCTTTGAGAACGCTTGCAGTGCTCAGGCCGTGGCATCGGCCAACAAAAACGGCTGCAAGGATCGGCCCTTCAGCGTCTGTTTCGAGAATGCGAACGGAGACCTTCTCGCCGGGCGGGACCACACGGAAGCGGTAGCGCATCGGTTGGTCCACGAACGGCGATACATAAAACAGCTTGTCGCGCTCCTGCCTGATACCCGCCTCCGTCATCTGTCCGTTCTCGACGGGGCAGACATAGGTGTGCATCTCGCCGAAGGTGTTGCGCACCTCGTAAATCAGCGCGATGGGAAGCTCATCACGGTCATAGACAAAATACACCGAGAGCGGATTGAAGACGAAGCCCAGCATGCGCGGGTAGCACAGCAGCAGTACCCGCCCGCCGGTTGCATCAAGGCCGGTCGGTTTCAGCAAAGTGTCGATGTAGGCGCGTAGATGCCCCACAGGGGCGCTGCGGTCCTGTAGGCCGTGGTCGCTCTCGCGGAAGCTGAGCAGATTGGCCCGGTTGACTGAAAACACGGATGATATGTGTTTTGCCGCATCGAGCTTGCCGATGTCGATCAGCAGGCAGAACACCCTGTAGGTGAACCGGTGCTGCTTCGGTTTCATCCGTGCGTGCATGACATCGCCCGGCACCAGCCACGCCGCGCCATCGGGCGGCGCGAACGACGGCGTCGCTTCGTCATGCTGCATGGGATGGCTCGTGTCGGTCATCGCGCTTACTCAGCCGCCACTGCAAGCTGCCGTCCTGCCAAGCGCCATGGAATGACGGCGCCAAGCGTTTCGGCCACGTTCAGGCCGGAACGAAGGCCATCCTCATGGAAACCATAGCCTGTCCACGCGCCGCAGAACCAGGTGTGGTTCGTGCCCTGTATGTCCGGCAGGCGGGCCTGCGCTGCAGTGACGCCTGTGCGGTATTGCGGATGCGCATAGGAATATCGTCCGAACGTGAGATCGGGTCGTGGAGGTGTTTCGGGATTCAACGTCACGAACAAAGGCTTGCTGCGGTCGATGTTCTGCAGCGCGTTCATCCAGTAGGTGAGGGTGATCTCCGATCCATTCGCGCCTTGCAGCACGTTCCATGCAGCCCACGCCGCCTTGCGGCGCGGCATCAGGTTGATGTCGCGATGCAACCAAACGTCATTGTCGCGGAATGGCACTGCTCCCAGAATGGTGCGTTCCTCATCGCTGGCGTCTGACAGCATGGCGAGTGCCTGATCGGAATGGGCTGAAATGATCACCTGGTCATAGCGCTCGCTATGCCCCGCCGTGTCGGTGATCGTCACGCCCAGATCGTGCCGCTGGATGGATGTCACCCCGATGCCGATGCGGATGCGGTCCGCAAAGGGCGCTGTCAGCTTCTTGACATAGGCGCGGCTGCCGCCTGTCACGGTGCGCCAGACGGGTCTGTTCCAGTGCAAGAGACGGTGATTGTCAAAGAAGGCGATGAAACTGTCGGCCGGGAATTCGACCAGCGATTGTGGCGGCATCGACCAGATCGCGGCCCCCATGGGCACCAGGTATTCGTCGCGAAAGCGTTTCGAGTAGCCGCCGCGATCAAGATAGGCGCCGATGCTCTCGCTGGTGAGACGGCCCGCAGCCCGGTCTTCCAGGGCGGATTTGTTGAAGCGGAACATTTCGCGGATCATGTTCAAGTGAGCGAACGAGACCAGGTTGCGCCGCCGCGCGAACAGCCCGTCAAGAATGCCGCTGGTGCGCCCTGCCCATTCAAGGCTGCCATTGTTCGATGACACGGCAAAACCCATGTCCGATGCTTCGGTCGCCACACCAAGATGGGCGAAGAGCGCCACGAGATTTGGATAGTTGAGTTCATTGAACACGATGAACCCCGTGTCGACCGGGATCGTCGTACCGTCATAGTCGACGTCAATGGTGGCGGAATGTCCGCCGATCCGGCTGTCCTTCTCGTAAACGGTAATATCGTGGTCAGATCCTGTCGAAAGGGCCCAGGCGGCCGCATTTCCGGCAATGCCAGTGCCGATAATTGCAATGCGCATGGTGGGGGCAGTCCCTTCGATGAGGATCGTCAACGTGTCGTGTGGAGGGGATACGCGGCAAACCCGCGTTCGGTTTCAAGCCGTTTATCAGGCGGAGGCGAACTTGAGCGACTTGAAGGCATCGAGCGCCCGGTCCCGTGCCATTTCATGCTGCACGACCGGCCTCGGATAGGTCTGGCCAAGCGTCACGCCGGCGGCTTTCAGGATCATCGGCGGCGCCGTCCACGGCTTGTGGATCAGGCTGCTTGGCAAGCGTCCCAACTCGGGAACCCAGGCACGGACATAAGCGCCGTCAGGGTCGAACTTCTCGCCTTGGATGATCGGGTTGAAGATGCGGAAATAAGGTGCTGCATCAGCACCGGTGCCGGCCACCCACTGCCAACTTGCCGAATTGCTGGCCGGATCGGCATCGACCAGCGTGTCCCAGAACCAGGCTTCGCCTGCCCTCCAGTCCGTCAGAAGATGTTTGACGAGGAAAGATCCCACGATCATGCGCACCCGGTTGTGCATCCATCCGGTCGCATAGAGCTGCCGCATGCCGGCATCGACGACGGGATAACCCGTCATACCGCGCTGCCAGGCCTTCAGCGAAGCTGAGTCATCGCGCCATGGAAAAGCGTCGAACCGGGGTGTGTAGTTGGTGGTGGACAGGGCAGGGTTGTGATGCAGGAGGTGATAGGAGAACTCGCGCCAGCCCAGTTCCTTCAGGAAGGTTTCGAGATCGTCGGCGCCCGCCGTGCTGCGCCCGCTCGCATGGGCATGCGTCGCGGCATGCCAGCACTGCCTGACGCTGACCTCGCCAAAGCGCAGATGCGGAGAGAGTTTCGACGTCGACGGCAGATCGGGCCTGTTGCGGCCCTCGGCATAGCCCGTCATGCCTTTGGTGACAAAGCTCTCCAGTCGCGCGCGAGCACCCTCTTCGCCCCGTGTCCATTCCGCCCGCATGCCTCCTGCCCAGTCAGGAGCTGTCGGCTCAAGTGCGAGATCGTCGATGCCACGTGGTTTGATGGCCAGATTGGCCGGAAGCGTTGCCGTTGTGATCGCAGTGGGCGCAGGCAACGGCATGTCCGGTGGACCCTTGGCCTGTGCCGCCCGCCAGTAGGGCGTAAAGACCTTCATGGGTCCGCCAACCTTGCTGGTCACGGTCCATGGCTCATGCAGCAGATGCCCGTTGAAACTTGTCGCGCGAATGCCAGCCTCGCGCAGAGCCGTCTTCACGCGGGTGTCAATTGCTGTTTCAGCGCCACCATACCGCCGGTTCCAGACAACGTCTGATGCCTGCAGCTGCCGTGACAGGTCGAGAATCACGTCGGCCTGATTGCCGGCGAACACATGCAACCGCCCGCCGATGGCGCGCAGTGAGGCATCCAGCGCTTTCAGGGAGCCCGCCAACCACCACCGCGTCGCGCCGCCGAGGGGCCTTGTGCCGCTGCTGCCATCATCCAGCA
>JANMHN010000122.1:0-17382 GCA_031375185.1 Allobosea sp.
CATCGGCCTTGTCGCCACCGTGCTGGTCTATGGCTTCACCTATGGCGGGCCGGTCGCGGCCCCGCTTGGCATCGGGCTGGGCGTCTATCTCATCGCCAGCGCCATCTGGGATCTGGGCGAGCGCATCATCGTGAGGGCTTCGGGGGCCAGGGCCATCTGGTCGCGTGCCGTTGGCCTGCCGCGTTCGGCTTATGGCTCGGCCATCGCCCATGCCGGGGTCGGCGTCATGGTCATCGGCATCGCCGCGACCGCCTGGGCCACGGAGGATATTGCGGTGATGAAGCCGGGCGACAGGCTTGCGAACGGCAACACCGCCATCGTGCTGCAGCAGATGTTCCCGCGCACCGGGCCGAACTACCGCGAGCTGGTGGGCCGGTTCCGTGTCGAGATCGATGGCCAGGATCGCGGCATCACGGAATCGACCAAGCGCACCTTCATCACACGCAACAACATGCAGACTACTGAAGCGGGCATCCGTTCGTTCGGCCCGAGCCAGGTTTATGTCAGCCTCGGCGAAATCCAGCCTGACGGCCAGTCGGTCGGCGTGCGGATGTACACCAAGCCGATGATCTTGCTGATCTGGATCGGCTCGGTCATCATGGCGCTGGGCGGCCTGCTGTCGATCACCGACCGGCGCTTCCGGGTGGCGGCCCCAGCGAAATCGCGCAGGCCCGCACGCAGTGATCCGTCCGGCGGTCCTGCACCGCAGCCGGCGGAGTGAAGCCAATGATCGCCCGCGTCCTTGCCTTGATCTTGTGGGCCTTCTCGTTCCCCGTGCTGGCCGTGACGCCGCAGGAGCGCCTGCCCGATGCGGCGCAGGAGATCCGGGCGCGCGAGGTGTCTTCCGGCTTGCGCTGCCTGGTCTGCCAGAACCAGTCAATCGACGATTCGGAAGCCCCGCTGGCCCGCGACCTGCGCGTGCTGGTGCGCGACCGCATCAAGGCTGGCGACAGCAACGATCAGGTGGTCGATTTCGTCGTGGCGCGCTACGGGCAATATGTGCTGCTCAAGCCGCCATTTGCCCTCAACACGCTGCTGCTCTGGTTCGGCCCGCTGCTGATCTTCCTCGCCGGAGCCTTCGGCCTCTGGCGCCTGCGCCGCAGCCATGCGCCGGGCGCTGTCGGGCAAGCTCTGAATGAAGCCGAGAAGGCGGAGCTTGAGCGGATTTTGGGGAAGGGGTGAGCTGTGTTGCCATGGCAAGCGTAGCATCTCAGATCTCACGGAATATCCTCATCCTGAGTTCGTCGAAGGATGAGCCTAGCTGGAACTCGCCCTTCGACAAGCTCAGGGTGAGGATGCGTGATGGTGGCCGAATGTCGCGCCGGTGCCGGGTAGCAGCACCCCAACCTTACCAACAATTCATCATCCCGTGACGGCGGCGTAATTCGCTGACCTGCATCCTTGTCTCCAATGCTGGCGTATCTCCCCTTGCCAGCCTGATGGAGATGATGATGCGTGAGAATGCCCCCTATACGGCTCCCCGTTCGGTCCTTCGCCGCGCTGCCCTGCTGGCGGGGGCTGCCGCCTTGTCCGTCGGTCTTGTGACCGGGCTTGGCGCAAGCCTCAATGCCGTTCCCACCCTTGCGATTGCGCAGTCGATGTCCGCTTTTCAGGGCCCGCCATCCTTCGCCGATGTGGTCGAGAAGGTGAAGCCTGCGGTCGTGTCCGTGCGCGTCAAGGCGCGCGCCGAGGTCGCCTCCCAGCGCGGTGGCCCCAGCATGGATGAGCTTCCACCTGGCCACCCGCTTGAGCGCTTCTTCAAGCAATTTGGCGAGAATGCCCCGCAAAGCCGGCCCGACAGGCGAGGGGCTGTGGGCGGCGGTGGGCCTGGTGCAGATCGTCCCGTGCAGATGAGCCAGGGGTCTGGCTTCTTCATTTCGGCTGACGGCTATGCCGTGACCAACAACCATGTGGTAGAGAACGCGGTAGACGTGCAACTCGTCACCGATGACGGCAAGACACTGAATGCAAAGGTGATCGGAACCGATCCGCGCACGGATCTTGCGCTGCTCAAGGTCACCGATGGCGGCACTTATCCCTTCGTGCGGCTTTCGGCCGGCAACCCGCGCATCGGTGACTGGGTGCTCGCTGTTGGCAACCCGTTCGGCCTTGGCGGCACGGTGACGGCGGGGATCCTGTCGGCGCGCAACCGCGACATCGGTTCCGGCCCTTACGATGACTATCTCCAGATCGACGCGGCGGTGAACCGCGGCAATTCTGGCGGGCCGACCTTCAACGCGCAGGGCGAGGTCATCGGCGTCAACACAGCCATCGTCTCGCCCTCCGGCGGCAGCGTCGGAATCGCCTTCGCCATTCCGGCTTCAACGGTCGAGAAGGTGGTCGCGGACCTGAAGGACAAAGGCAGCGTCTCGCGCGGCTTCATCGGCGTGCAGTTGCAGCCCGTCACGGCCGAGATTGCCGACGCCATCGGCCTCAGTGCAGCGACCGGCGCGCTGGTTGCGGACGCGGCTGCCGATGGCCCTGCGGCGAAAGCGGGCCTGATGCGCGGCGACACGATTACCGCGGTGGATGGCGCGCCGATCAAGGATGCCCGCGAGCTGTCGCGCCGCATCGCGTCCGTCAAGCCGGGCGACAAGGTCAAGATCACGGTCTGGCGCGAGGGCAAGGAGCGCTCCATCGCCGTCGAGGTGGGCCGCCAGCCGGCGGCCTGACCAGCGGGCGCGAGGCCAATGTTCCCGGCGCACACGTCGCCCCAGCGCCCTTCTTGGCCTCGCGTCCCGTCTGTTCTTTGCTGGTGTTGTCATCCCCGGCGGCCCGCAGGGCCGGGAAGGGGATCCACCAAGGCAAAACAGCATGGATCCCCTTCCCGACGCGTGCCGCGTCGCTGGGGATGACACCAGATTGCCGTTGGCCCGCCTGCGGCCCCTCCCTGCGCGGTCACCTTTTTCATGTTAGCCATCCATCATGCGTCTGCTGATCATCGAAGACGATTCGGATTCCGCCGCCTACCTCGTGAAGGCCTTTCGCGAGGAGGGCCACGTGGCGGACCATGCTGCCGATGGCCTGACCGGCTATGCCATGGCGGAAGGCGGCGGCTATGATGTGCTGGTGGTGGACCGCATGCTGCCGCGCATGGATGGCCTTTCGCTGATCAGGTCATTGCGCGAACAGAACGACGTGACTCCCGTCCTGATCCTGTCCGCGCTTGGACAGGTCGATGACCGGGTCAAGGGTCTGCGTGCCGGCGGCGATGATTATCTGCCCAAGCCCTATGCCTTTTCCGAGTTGCTGGCCCGCACCGAAGTGCTCTCTCGCCGCCGCGCGTCCGCCGCCAGCACCGACGTGACCGCATACCGCGTGGCCGATCTCGAGCTTGACAGGCTGACGCGCCGTGTGACGCGCGCGGGTGAGGACATCGTGCTCCAGCCGCGCGAATTCCGCCTTCTGGAATATCTCATGAAGAATGCCGGGCAGGTCGTGACGCGCACCATGCTGCTGGAAAATGTCTGGGATTATCATTTCGACCCCCAGACCAATGTCATCGACGTTCATGTCTCGCGCCTGCGGGCCAAGATCGACAGGGGCCAGAGCCTGCCTCTGCTCCAGACTGTGCGCGGGGCAGGGTATTCGCTGCGCGCAGAGCCACGGTAGACACGTGCCCCCGCAAACGTCTTCACGCTCGCGTCTGTTCCGCTCCACCGCGTTCAAGCTGACATTGCTCTACATGGGCGTGTTCGCGGTCTTCGCGACCGCGGCGCTGGGCTATGTCGCATGGAATGCACGCCGTCTGATCGAGGACCAGATCCGCCAGACCATCGACGCCGAGATCACGGGCCTGTCGGAACAGTTCCGCCAGGGCGGCATCCGCCGTTTGCTGGTGGTCATCGAACAGCGCGCGCGCGGGCCGGGTGCCTCGCTCTATCTCGTCACCTCGCCCTTCGGCGAGCGGCTGGCGGGCAATGTCGAGCAGGTGCCGGTTGGGCTGCTGGACAAGGCCGGTGAAAGCGAGATGCCCTATGCCCGCAACACCGAGGATGCCGGTGGCGTGCGGCCGGCCATGGCGATCGTGCGCGTCTATGTGCTGCCCGCAGGCTTCCGCGTCCTGGTCGGGCGCGATGCCAGCGAGCGGGACCGCCTGCGCGATGTGGTGCGCCGGGCCGGAGGATGGGCGCTGGGTGTCGTGCTGCTGCTCGGCGTGCTGGGCGGTTTCGTCATTGCCCGCCGCATCCTGAAGCGCGTCGACACGATGAGCGAAACCACGGTCAGCATCATGTCCAGCGGCCTCAAGGATCGGCTGCCCGTGTCCGGAAATGGCGACGAGCTTGACCGGCTGGCGATCAACCTCAACACCATGCTGGACCGCATCACGGTGTTGATGGGCGGATTGCGCCAGGTGTCCGACAACATCGCCCATGACCTCAAGACCCCGCTCACGCGCCTGCGCAACCGCGCGGACGAGGCGCTGCGGCCAAATGCGACACCGGACGACATGCGCCGTGCGCTTGAGGGCGTCACCGATGATGCCGACAATCTCATCCGCGTGTTCAACGCGCTGCTGATGATTGCGCGGCTTGAAGCAGGGCAGGCACGCGAGACCATGGCCCCTTTCGACGCCAGCGCCGCCGCCAGCGGTGTCGCCGAATTGTACGAGGCGTTGGCCGAGGAAGCTGGCGCGACCCTGACCAGTGAGATCGCGCCCGGCATCGTCCTGCGCGGCAACCGCGAACTGGTCGGGCAGGCGCTTTCGAATCTGGTCGACAACGCCCTGAAATATGGCAAGCCATCCGACGACGTTCCAGCCCATGTCAGCCTCGGCCTCCAGCGGGACGGGGATCACATCATCTTCACGGTGGCGGATCGGGGTACCGGCATTCCTCCCGATCAGCGTGCCCGTGCGCTGGAGCGCTTCGGACGGCTTGATGCCAGCCGCACGAAGCCTGGCTTTGGTCTTGGTCTGAGCCTCGCCAAGGCGGTTGCCAGCATCCACAACGGCACGCTCGCGCTGCAGGACAATGCGCCGGGCCTCGCCGTCGTGCTAACACTGCCCACTGACAGCGCGGGAGGCGGCCATGGCGAACCTGGAACAGGCTGAGGGGCTGGCCGCGCGTCTCAAGGCTGCCCCGCTCATTCCGCCCCGCCAGAGCATTGATGCCGTGGTCAAGCGCGCCTTGCTGGACACTTTGGCAAAGACCGAACAGGCCGTCTTGCGCGAAGCCCTGTCACCCGCGCCTGTGGCTGCGCTGGTGGCGGGCCTGCTCAGTCATTCGCCGTATCTGGCGCAGATCATGCGGCTGCACCCTGACTGGCTGCTTGCTGCGCTGGCCTCTGAACCTGCCGCCCAGTTGGATGAATGGCTGCATGCAGCGGAGGCCGCCTGCCGCGCCGCCGACAGCGCCGAACCTGTGATGAGCGCCTTGCGCACGCTCAAAGGGCGCGCCGCATTGCTGATCGCGCTGGCCGATTGCGGCGGCGTCTGGGGCGTGGATGAGGCCGTGGCGGCCATCACCGACGTGGCGGATGTCGCTGTCAGGTCCACGGTCGATTTCATCCTGCGCAAGGCGGCTGAACGTGGCGTGTTCACGCCTGCCGATCCCGTCCATCCCGGTCTTGCCTCGGGCCTCATCGTCTTGGCGCTTGGCAAGCACGGCGCGCGCGAACTGAACTATTCCTCCGACATCGACATCGTGCTGTTCTACGATCCGGAGATCGCGCAAGCCTCTGGCATCGCCGAGCCGCCCAGCTTCTTCGTGCGTCTGGCGCGCGATCTCTCCCGCATCCTGCAGGAGCGGACGGCGGAGGGCTATGTTTTCCGGGTCGATCTTCGCCTGCGCCCAGATCCGGCTTCGACGCAGGCCGCCGTCTCGACCCATGCCGCCTATGCCTATTATGAGAGCGTCGGCCAGAATTGGGAGCGCGCCGCCATGATCAAGGCGCGGCCTGTCGCTGGCGACCTTGAGCGGGGCGCGAGCTTCCTGAAGGAACTCGATCCCTTCATCTGGCGCAAGTATTTCGACTTTGCTGCCATCGCCGACATCCACGCCATGAAGCGGCAGATCCAGGCCGTGAAAGGCCATGAGGCCATCGCTATCGCCGGCCACGATGTGAAGCTGGGGCGTGGCGGCATTCGCGAGATCGAGTTCTTCGTGCAGACCCAGCAGCTTGTGTTCGGCGGCAGGCGTCCCGTGCTGCGCGGCCGCCGCACGCTCGAGATGCTGGCCGCCCTGTCTGACGAGGGCTGGATCACTTCGGATGCGCAGGGCGAGCTTGGCGAGGCTTACCGCTTCCTGCGCACCATCGAACACCGTTTGCAGATGCGTCATGACGAGCAGACCCAGCGCCTGCCGGTGGACGAGGCCGATCTCGCCGCCTTCTGCCGCTTTGCCGGATTTGCCACGACCGCGCGCTTTGCCCAGGCCTTCACCGCCTGTGCCAGGACTGTTGAAGGGCATTATGCGCTGCTGTTCGAGGATGGCCCTTCGCTGGCGGCTGAGGCTGGCACGCTCAGCTTCACGGGGGCGGAGACGGACCCGGGCACGCTTGCCACGCTTGAACGGCTGGGGTTCCGCGATGCCGCGCAGGCCGCTGAAATCATCCGGGGCTGGCATTTCGGGCGCAGGAGCGCTGTCACCAGCGCACGCGCCCGCGAAGCGTTGACCGAACTCACGCCAGCGCTGCTGGTTGCCTTCGGGCGCTCAGGCGATCCTGATGCGGCGCTCAACACGCTGGACAATGCCTTTGCCAGGCTGCCCGCCGCCGTCGAACTGCTCTCCATCCTGCTGTCGCACGAGACAGTGCTGACGCTGTTCGCAACGATCCTCGGGAGCGCTCCCAGGCTGGCCCGAATCGTCGCGACCAACCCCCATGTGTTCGACGGTGTGATCGACCCAGCCTTCACCCATGCCGACATCGACAAGGCCGCCATTCTGGCCCGCATCCGCGCCACCATCGGCCACGCGCCCTCATTCGAGGATGCGCTGGACCGCATGCGCGACGCAGCCCGGCAGGAGAATTTCCTGGTCGGGGCCCGTCTGCTCTCAGGCATTTATGCGCCGGTCCGTGCCGGTCTCGCCTACGCCAAGGTGGCTGACGGCATGATCACCGTGGCGCTGGATGAGGCCGTGCGCGACATGGCGCTGGCCCATGGCGGGATCGCGGGCTTCAAGGTCACGGTGCTGGGCTTGGGCCGGCTTGGCGCACGTGATCTGACCGCCTCGTCCGACCTTGATCTGGTGGTGGTGTATGACGCGCCGGACATGGAAGCGTCGAGCGATGGCGCGCGCCCGCTCGATGCCGTCACATGGGCACAAAGGCTGGCGCAGCGCCTCGTGACAGCGCTGACCGTGCCGACACGGCGCGGGTCGCTCTACGAGGTCGACATGCGGCTCAGGCCATCAGGGCGCAAGGGGCCTCTGGCCGTGCGGCTGTCGAGCTTCGGCAGCTACCAGCGCGAGGAGGCCGAACTGTGGGAGCACATGGCGCTGACCAAGGCGCGCCCTGTCGCTGGCGACCATGAGCTTGGCGAAGCTGCGATGGATATCGTCGGTGCGGTTCTCGCTGCCCGCCGCGACCCTCGCATGGTCTCCAGGGAGGTGCGCGAGATGCGCGCGCTGATCGCCGAAGCCAAGGGCGATGACGACATCTGGGACATGAAACTGGCGCGTGGCGGGCTGACTGACATTGATTTCTGTGCCGAGGCACTGGTGCTCACCCATGCCGCCGATCATCCGGGGCTCGTCACGCCCGACATCGGCCAGATTTTCGCTGTTGCTTCACTTGCAGGGTTGATCACGCCGGGCGACGCCGAAGCACTGACCAGCGCCTACAGGTTGCTCAACGATGTGATCCACTGGCAGCGGCTGACCATCGATGGCGATTTCGACCCTGCCAAGGTGCCGCTTCCGGTGATGCGGCTTGTGACGAGGGCTGCGAACGCGCCTGATGAGAAGGTGTTGGCGGCCGCGCTGATGGACACATACGCCGCCGTGCGCGCGATCTTCACCAGGCTGGTCGGCTGATCACGACACCAGAACGCGCTCTGTCTGCGCCAGCGGCACGCGGATCAGCACGATGGTGCCGACGCCGACTTCGGATTTGATGCGCAGGGCACCGCCATGCAGTTCGCACAGCGAGCGGGCGATGGCGAGGCCAAGGCCCGAGCCCTTGTGCGAGCGGGCCGTCTCGCCACCCTCGACCTGCTCGAACGGCCTTCCGATGCGCGGGAGACGGTCTGCCGGAATGCCGATGCCGTCATCGGCCACGAACAGGTGCAGCATTGTTCCGGCACTGCGGGCTTTCAGCGAGACATGGCCGCCTTCAAGCGTGAACTTGGCCGCATTCTGGAGCACATTGTCGAGAATCTGGTTCAGTGCCGACATGTCAGCCATGGCCATGATGTCGTCGGGAATGTCGATGTCGAGGGTGATGTTCTTGCTCTCGAAGGATGGTTTCGTTCCGGCCACGGCCGCCACGATCACAGGCCCGACATTGATGCGCTGCGGGGTGATCGCGACCTGACCGGCATCGATTCGGGACATGTCCAGAATGTCGTCGACGATGGAGAGCAGGTGCTCGCCGCTTTGCTTGATGTCATGGCAATAGGACAGGTGGCGCTCGCAGCCGAGCGAGCCGAACACGCCGCTCTGCATTACATCCGAAAAACCGATGATGGCATTGAGAGGGGTGCGCAGGTCATGGCTCATGTTGGCCAGGAATTCGGTCTTGGCCCGGCTGGCGATCTCGGCTTCGGCCTTTTGCTCCAGGTAGCGTTCGGCCAGATCGGTCAGTTGCTGGGCCTGCGCTTCCATCTGGCGGCGCGAGGTCTTGAGATCGGTGATGGTGGCCATCAGACGCCGCTCGCTGTCCATCAGCTTGTGCTCGTGCTCCTTGATGATCGTCACGTCCGTGCCGATGGAGACCGAGCCGCCATCCTTGGTGCGCCGCTCGCTGATCTGCAGCCAGCGGCCATCGGCGAGTTTCACCTCACTGAGCCGGGAACTGTTTTCGAGATTGTTGTGGCGCAGGATGTCCTCGGCGATCACGGGAGGCGTCGCATGGGACATGACCTCGTCGTAATGTGAACCTTTCTGGATCGCGCTGTCGGGCAACTGGTGCAGTTTCTGGAAGCGGGAATTGCAGGTCACGAGCTGCTGCCTGGCATCCCACAACACGAAGGCTTCCGGAACAGCCTCGATGGAATCCCACAGGCGCATGTCGGCGGTTGCTGATTCAGCCGCGATACGGCGCTCATGGGTGATGTCGACGGCGATGCCGACAAGATGCTTGTTCTGTGATGGTGCATCGACTAGCAGTTCCGCCCGCGCCCTGAGCCAGAGCCAGTTTCCGGATGCGTTGCGGATGCGGAAATCATGCGAGATATCCTGGCGCTTGCCGTCGGAGAGTGTCTGCGCGATTTCGTAAAGGTCGGCATCTTCGGGGTGAACAAGCGTATTCACATCACCGAAGGACAGAAGCTCGCCGGGGCGTTCATAGCCGAGCATCGCGTACATCGAGTCGGACCAGTAGATCGTGCCCCGTGCCAGATCCCAGTCCCAAAGGCCGCAGCGCCCGCTGTTGAGGGCTGCATCGATGCGCTGCCGCACCCTGTTGCAGTCAAGGTCCGCTGCCCGCGCCCGTCCGGTCTGCATCAGGAAAGCCATTGTCAGCACGCCCAGAACCATGACCGACGAGGCGAGCAGCAGCATGACAAGCTGTCCGCGCGTCGTGGCTGTCTGGACAGCGGCCTGGACCTGCTGGATCACCGCCATCTGGCCGAGCGGGGCGGGCAGGTTCCTGACCGTTGCCAGCACATGACCGGACGGTGTCTGAAGCGCGATCACGCCTGCCTTGTCGGCGAAGGTCGTCAGGGGCTGGGATGGTCCCAACAGATCAAGCAGGGTTTTCTGGCCAAGCCGGACGGGTGGCTGGCTGGCGACGATGTTGCCATTAGCATCCGCGATGACCACCTGGCGACCGATTGCGAATGTGGAGGGATGCAGCCCGCTGATCGGGCTTTGCGGGCCGGTCGTGCCAAGGAAGCGTGCCGGTTGTGCGCCGATGTCCCGGCTGATCAGCGCCGCGACCAGATCCATGTCGTTGAGAGCATCTTCAAGGGTGTCGCTGTGGTTGGCCGTGAGGAAAAGCGTGCCTGCCAGGCCAAGCAGAAGGGCGAAGACCGCCACCAGAAGCGGGATCGCCAGTTTCAGCCAGGGTTCCGAGCGATGCAGCGCCAGCAGGAACGGATGCGACATCGACCGGGCAACTCCCATGATCGTGCCCAAACGTGCAGCATCGCTGGCTGCGTTGACACGCGCCATGCCGACCCCCTCCTGTTAATCCGCGTCCAATTTTTTTCTTCTCGTGAAGATGTGCCGCATCTCCCGAATCGGTCCCACTATGAATCCTGCGGAATCATCCTGTCTAGACCCTAAGTGAGTCTTCGCGACAAAATGCAATCTTGAGTTGTGGTTTCGGATATCGCGAATCTTTAGCGCGCAGGGTTTTGTTAACCTTTGGTCATTGCGGGCAAAAGCGGGGACCGTTTTCGTTAAAAAGCGATGATCCCATCCATGCAGTCAGACGACTGATCATGCCTTGCCGGATTGTCAGGCAAGCGCACGACCGGCGATGTCGGCAATGTCGCGTGACAAACCTGGCATGTCGGCAACCCTCTGGATGGCGTTTCGCGCCAGGATGCGCCGGTTCGGCTCCAGCGTTTTCCAGGTACGGAAGGCCGACATCAGCCGCGATGCGACCTGTGGATTGATGCCGTCGATGGCAACCACCAGATCGGCGATGAAATCGTAGCCAGCGCCATCAGGCCTGTGGAACTCGCTCGGATTGCCATGCGCGAAGGATGACAGCAGGGCATAGACCCGGTTGGGCGTGCGCAGCGAGAATTTCCTGTGCTGCAACAGGGCCTTCACCCGGTCCAGAGTGGGTCGCCCCGGCATGGTCGCCTGAACTGAGAACCACTTGTCGAGTGCCAGAGGATCATCCTGAAAGCGTGCTTCAAAAGCGGCAAGGGCTGCGTCGAGGTGAGGCCCGGGAACTGTGGTCAACGCCGCCAACGCGCCAAGCCTGTCGGTCATGTTCCCGGCGGCGGCGAACTGGACAGATGCGCGTTCCGCGCCTTCCTCACCCAGCCCGCGGCACAGGTAGCCAAGGCAGGCATTGCGCAAGGCCCTTGCACCGGCACTCGGCGCATCCGGCGCATAGGCGCGATCATGGGCCAACCGATCGTGCATGCGGCCGAACTGCGCCGCATGGGCGCGGCCGATGCTGGCTCCAAGCAGCGTCAGCGCCTTCTGGATCGCGTCAGGATCGACATTGCTGCCCATGTCCCTGGCGATGTCGCTTGCCGATGGCATGCTGATGAGCTGTGCGGTGTAGGCGTGTTCGCCACCGCTTGCGATGGCATGCCCGATCGCGTCGATCAGGTCCGGGGCAAATGTTGTGGTCTGGGTGCCCCGCACCTCCTTCACGGCCCTTGATAGCTCCTGCGTCATCACCGTGCGCAGGGCCTGCCAGCGATTGAACGGATCGCCGTCGACCCGCGCCAGCCTGAGCAGCTCTGTCATGTCGACATTGCTTTCGAGCCGCACAGGCGCCGAAAAGCCGCGCAGCAGCGAGAGTGCGGGCGGCTCGTCCACATCGCTGAAGGTGACGGTTGCCGCAGCCTTGTCGAAGATCAGGACGTCACCCTTGAGCGCGAGATCGCCGCTGGCCTTGAGCGGAAGGTCACCGCCCGCACCCACCAGCCCGACGCGGACCGGAATGACGAGAGGGCGCTTCTCATCCTGTCCTGGTGTCGGCGCTGTCGATTGCGCCAGGTCCAGCACAAGCGTGCGCGCGCCGGCATCATACCTGCCGACGGCCACCAGCCCCGGCGTGCCAGCCTGATCATACCAGAGCGCGAAATGCGAGAGATCCTGGCCCGATGCTTTGGCGAAGCAGGCGATGAACTCTTCGATCGTGGCCGCTGTGCCGTCGCATGTGTCGAAATAAAGATCCATGCCGCGCGCGAACGCCTCGTCTCCGATCAGCGTCTTCAGCATGCGGATCACTTCGGCGCCTTTCTCATAGACGGTCGCCGTGTAGAAGTTGTTGATCTCGCGGTAGGCGCGCGGGCGGACATTGTGGGCCAGCGGCCCTGAATCCTCGACGAACTGCGTCAGGCGCAGGCGCACCACGTCGGCGATGCGCTTGACCGGGCGCGAGCGCTCGTCGGCGGTGAACTCCTGGTCGCGGTAGACCGTGAGCCCTTCCTTGAGGCAGAGCTGGAACCAGTCGCGGCAGGTGATGCGGTTTCCGGTCCAGTTGTGGAAGTATTCGTGCGCGATGATACCCTCGATGTTGGCATAATCCGCATCCGTAGCCGTGTCGGGGCTAGCGAGCACGTACTTGTCGTTGAAGATGTTGAGACCCTTGTTCTCCATCGCGCCCATGTTGAAATCGGACACGGCAACGACATTGAACACGTCAAGATCATATTCCCGCCCGAAGGCCCGCTCGTCCCACGCCATCGAGCGCTTGATGGCATCCAGCGCATAATCCGCGCGGTCTTCCTTGCCCTTTTCGACATAGACCCCGAGCGCGACCGTGCGACCACCCGATGTGACGAACGTGTCATGCACGGAACCCAGATCGCCGCCCACGAGCGCGAAGAGATAGGCAGGCTTGGGCCACGGATCATGCCAGACCGCGAAATGCCTGTCGGTGCCGGGCACGTCGCCGCTGGCCAGAAGGTTGCCGTTCGAGAGCAGGACCGGTGCTTCGTTCCTGTCGCCTTCGAGCCTCACAGTGTAGACCGCCATCACGTCGGGCCGGTCGAGGAAATAGCTGATCCGCCGGAAGCCGTCAGCCTCGCACTGCGTGCAGTAGACGCCGTTCGACCTGTAAAGCCCCATCAGCTTGGTGTTGGCCGAAGGGTTCGTCCGCGTCTCGATGGTCAGCGTGAACGGCTTGCCTGGCGGTGCATGAAGCGTCAGCGATTGCGGTGTCTGCACATAGGCGGCCTGATCCAGCTCCGTACCGTTGAGCTGAAGCGATGACAGGGACAGTTCATCCCCGTCGAGCACCAGCGCAGCCCCTGCCACGCCCTCGGGGTTCGGCCTGAGCGAAAGCAGCGATCTGACCACAGTCCCGGTTGCCTCGAGGCTGATGTCGAGATGGACCGCGTCGATCAGGAAATCGGACGGGCGATAATCTTCGAGTTTGATCAGGGGAGATTCGTCAGCGTGCATGGGGCAAGACATTGACGTTCACCCGGGCGGTTACAAGCACCCGTCAAGCCTTCACACAGGTTTGTGTAAGGTTTCTGACATGGCCAGTTGTCGTGGAAGCTGCGTTGTTTTTCGAGGCTGGACGGAAGCGACCCAGCCTTTCTCCCCCAAAATCCTCATCCTGAGCCCGTCGAAGGAGGAGTTCCAGCAGATGCGTAACTGGAGTTCATCCTTCGACGGGCTCAGGATGAGGATCGTGGCGAGCGGCTCGACGGCAATTGGTTGGTCAGCGGAGCGGGCTCCGCATGGCCGATGATGCGGGCGATATCGCTGCGCACTTGCCGCACATGCCGCTCGACCTCGTCCACGGCATCATGCACGGAGGCGATGTCGAGAGCAGCGTCCGCCCGGCAATGAAAATTGACGATCAGGCCGCCAGCCGAACTGCGCACACGGACATTGTGGATGTCGCGGATGCGTGGCTCATGGGCTGCGCCCGCCTGCAGCACGTCCGCGATGGCGTCAACGACGGCAGGATCGCAATCGTGGCCGGTCACCTCCCGCATGTCGAGCGGCTCGACATGGGTTTCCACCTCGGTTCCGGGGCCGAAATCTGCCTTGATCTCGGCTTCCAGCCGCGTGGCCATGTCATGCGCGCGGGCCAGCGGCCAGCTGGCCTCTACCTCCATGTCGAGGCTAATGCAGGCGCGACGGTCCACATGCTGCACGATGATGTGGTGGACCGGCACGCGCAATCTTGCGGCGATCATCATCACACGTTCCAGCGCATTCTCGTCATCGGTCTGGGTCGGGTTCGCGGTGATGGTGATGTCGGCCTGGGGCGCGGCCACGGCCAAAGCCCCGGCCAGCACCTGTTTGATCTCGGAAACCTTTTCAAGCGGCAAGGTGCGGGACACCTTGATGCCGATTTCGCCATGTGTACGGCCTCCGCCGGGCCTGAGCTTGAGCCATTCCACAGCCACCACCTCCGGCACCTTCAGTGCGGCCTCTTCAAGCCGCCCGCGCATGCCTTTGGGCGCCGTGTCCACGAGCGTTCCAATGGTGCGCAGAGCCAGCTTTGCCGCCGCGCTGGCAATGAACAGCGACACGCCGAGCGCCGCCACCGTGTCCCCGTGCCGGAAGCCCGCCAGCACCATGATGAGCCCGAACAGGGTCAGCACGGTGGACACGAGGTCCGAGGCGAAATGCAGCGCATCCGCAGCCAGCGCTTCGGAGAATGTCGCCTTGGCGATGATGTGAAGCGCCCGCCAGCGCGTCGCATCGATCAGGATCGCGATGACAAGCACGAACATCACCAGCGGCGTCACCTCGACTGGCGGATGCACCCCGCTCCACAGCCGCGTGCCTGCCTCCCATGCCACAGCACCTGCCAGCGCGAAGAGCAGCGCGCACTCAGCCAGCGCCGCCACCGATTCGATCTTGCCATGGCCATAGTGATGTTCGTCGTCGGCGGGCTTGTCGGAGGCGCGGATGGCGAACCAGGTGGTCAGGGTCGCGGCAATGTCGATCAGGCCATGTGCCGCTTCGGAATACAGCGCCAGTGAGCCTGAGAGCCAGGCCGCAAGCCCCTTCCCGAGAGTCAGAACCACACTCGCGATCACCGAAATGATCGCCGCGCGTTCCTTCATCCTCGCAAACGTCTGTGCCGATGTCGGGGCGCTCATCCGGCTGTCCATGCGTGAAACGGCTGAGCCCTTGCGCGTGGCTGAGGTCTCGTGCCCTTGAATTGCTGCCCCCTGATCACCGATCTAGGAGATGAGATCAACCCGTCATGCCCCTTGAGGAGAAAATGCGATGGAATTCCTGCACACGATGGTCCGCGTCGCGAACCTTGATGCCAGCCTCGATTTTTACGTGAACAAGCTCGGTCTGGTGGAAGTGCGCCGCATCGACCGGCCCGAAGGCAGATATACGCTGGTGTTCCTGGCAGCTCCCGGCGATGCCGAGCGCGCCGCAGATACCAAGGCGCCCCTGATCGAACTGACCTATAACTGGGACGAGCACGCCTATGCCGGCGGGCGTAATTTCGGCCATCTTGCCTACCGCGTCGATGACATCTACCAGACCTGCGACAGGCTGATGAAGGCCGGTGTGACCATCAACCGCCCCCCGCGTGACGGTTACATGGCCTTCGTGCGCTCCCCGGACGGCATCTCGATCGAACTGCTGCAAAAAGGCGAGGCCCTGCAGAAATCCGAGCCCTGGGCCTCTATGCTGAACACCGGAAGCTGGTGAGGGCTGGCAGGTGCATCTCGCAAGCACGCTCGAACATAATTCAGATTATAACCGATACAATCAGATTAAAGCTTGATAATCGGGTCATGTGGGCTTTGAATGGGATAACCGAAGCAACGAAAGAGCTTGTCGATGTCTTTTGCCCAGCCATTCCCAGTCATCAAATCATTGGCCGAAGCCCGTCAGCAGGTCGAGCGGTACCAGATCGAAATTGAAGATAGCCGCGCCCTCTGCGAGCGCATGTCGCGAACCCATCAATGGTACGCCATCCGCAGTGAGGATGGCGGCTGGCTGTTCGCCCCGAGTAAATTTGTGGGCCATGCCTTTAAAGACGCGCGCGACTACCTCAAGCACAGTGGAGGTGGCGGGCAAGCGGACGGCAGGGCGACCGAGGCTGCATTGAAGCGGTGGCGTGTCGAGCCACCTGCATCCATATCTGGACTATTGAATGAGGCATTGGACGATTTTGTAGGCCGCCACGGTGCCCGGCGTCGCCTGGATGGTGCCGGTGATGAGATCTGGCTCCTGCCTGATGACGAAGCTTCGGTCAGGGCGAAGCAAGGCGAATTCAGCCGGGCTGGCTGGCGCGAGCGGATCGTCGTCGATTCGGCGATATGTCATGGTCGGCCGCGCATCGCTGGAACCCGCATCCGCATCACAGACATTCTCGAAATGTTGGCGGCAGGGGCAACGTCTGCCGAAGTTCTCGCCGACTTTCCGACAATTCGGGGTGAGGACATCTCTGCTGTGCTGGCCTATGCGGCCCACAGCCTCGACCATCGCGTGGTGCAGGCCGCTGTGTGATGCGGTTTCTCATCGACGAGCAGCTTCCGCCCGCGTTGGCCGTTCAATTGCGGAATGAGGGGCATGACGCGGTTCACGTGCTGGAGATCGGCCTTGAGGGCGCTCCCGATCAACAGGTGAAAGTGGAAGCATTGAACCGTCAGGCTGTGCTGATCACAAAAGATGCGGACTTTTCAGTTTTGCTGCTCGGTCCGCCGGCGATCCTCTGGATTCGTATTGGTAACGTCACGAACCGTGTTCTGTGGTCAGCGTTAAAGCCGCGATTGCCCGAGATCATTGCTGCATTTGCTGCTGGCGACGTGTTGGTGGAGGTCTTGTAGCGCAAACGGGGCCACATGACTTGATACGGTTGCTTCATTGGCAAAAGCGTGAATTTGACCCGCGATCTGGAATGGTGCCATTGACCGGGCGTTGTGCAGGAATTTCAGGATCGCGCTATGACAGCCACTCTTCTCGGCCACCTGCCTGACGGCACGCCGATCCGCGAGGTCACGCTGCGCTCGAAATCCGGTGCCAGCGCCACCATCATGGAATGGGGCGCGGTGGTGCGCGACATGACCGTGCCGGTGGCTGGCAAACTGCAGCGTGTCGTGCTGGGCTTCGATCACCTTGAAGATTATCTGAAGCATTCGCCTCATTTCGGTGCCATCGCGGGCCGCTTTGCCAACCGCATCGAGGGCGGGGCGTTTCACCTCGACGGCAAGGCCTATCAGCTCACGCTCAACCAGGAGGGCAGGCATTCGCTGCATGGCGGAGGGCAGGGCTTTGGCAAGCGCCCGTGGGCGATCCTGCACCACGATGATGCGTCCGTGACGCTGGCTCTGGTCTCGCCTGATGGCGACCATGGCTATCCCGGCACGCTGACCGTGACGTGCCGCTACACGCTTGCCGAACCTGCCACCTTGCGTGTCGAGCTGACAGCCACGACCGACGCGGCCACAATTCTCAACCTGTGCCACCACTCCTATTTCAATCTCGATGGCTCACCCGACATCCTGGCCCACGAACTTGAGGTGCGCGCCAACCTGTTCACCCCGGTCGATGCGGACCTGATCCCCTCTGGCGAGGTGGCCAGCGTGGCAGGCACGCCATTCGATTTCCGCAAGAGCCGCGCCGTCGGATGGCTCGATGGCGGCGGCAT
>JANMHN010000124.1:0-2686 GCA_031375185.1 Allobosea sp.
GCCGTACCAGCCAAGGCCGAAACCGTCGCCATTCGTGCCGGTCTTGGCCTCTGTCGCGTGGATCGACTGATGCACGAGAGAATGACAGGGCGACGACACGAAATCCTCAAGGAACACCGGGGTGCCCTGATAGGCGAGAAAGCGGCACATCTGTCAGGCCCTGCCCCCATCTTCCGCGCGGACATGACGGGACTTGACGTCAGCCATGTGCCCTGCATGTCAAAGCAAAAGTAGTCTGATACCGATATGATGAACAGCCGGTGAAGACATGGCATGCTCCGGCACCGATGTCAGTCATCGCAGCGGAAATCGACCTTCACGGTCTTGCGCGTCCGGCCAAGGCGGACATCGACCTCGAGCGGCGCGCAGGTCGCGTTGTCCAGCAGGAAAACCTTGTGGCTCCTGCCGTCTTCGCCGAACTGGAAGCCGCCGAATGCCCGCTTGAGCAGCACCCGAGGCCCTGTCCTGGCAGCCTGCGTGACGGTGACGGAAGCCATGTCACGCGCCAGCTTGTCGGAGGCCTTGCTGTTTTTCGGGCCTGTGAGCACCAGCGTGACCAGTACCGCCTCGGCAGGCTCGCCAGCATCGCCGCCGCCGCTGGTCGTGTTCACAAACGATTTCTTCGACCCCGTGATGTTTTCGGACAGTGTTCCCGAGCGCTCCTTGAACAATTGCAGGCGCACATCATCAACAGCGACCTGTGCCGAAGCGGACGTCAACATGGCGCAGGTGAGCAAAGTCCCCAGCAGCAGCTTGCGATACATGACAGAACGTCTCCTAACGTATGTGTTCGGCTGCAGATATGCGCAAATGCTGACACGGCATTGCCCATGCCTGATTGCAGAAACAATTGCTAGGGCCATCCAGGCCGATGAGAGCTTTGCGCACGAAAGCATGCCCTCGCGAAGGCGAGGGTGGGCACCGGTTTTGTGGGGACGCAATGCTCTAACTTATTATGATCGATCATCTTTCCGCATCGAAATGGATTCCATTTCGATGCGGGATGATCTAAGAGGCTTGCAACGAACACAATGATGTCGGCCAACGTGCCGTGTCCTGGGGAGATGTGGCATGCTGGCGAAAATCGCGGTTGCTCTGGGTGTCGGCGCGCTGGTCCTTATGCCTGATCCTGCGCTGGCCGCCGCAGCCCTTGACGGGCGGGGCATGTCGCTCCTCTGGGTCATACCCTTCGCCGGCCTGCTGCTCTGCATCGCCACAGGTCCGCTGCTGTTCGCCCATGTCTGGGAGCATCACTATGGCAAGATTTCGGCCTTCTGGGCAGCGGCGGTGATCATCCCGCTCTATCTCAGCTTTGATGCCTTGGCGGCCACCAAGGGCATCGCCTTCGCCATGTTGCTGGAATACGTGCCATTCATCATCCTGCTGTTCGCGCTTTACACGGTGGCCGGCGGCATCTTCGTGCGCGGCAACATCCATGGCTCGCCGCTGACCAACACCGGCATTCTCGCCATCGGAACGATCCTCGCCAGCTTCGTCGGCACCACGGGCGCCTCGATGGTCATGATCCGCCCGATCATCCGCGCCAATGACAACCGCGCCCACAATGTGCATGTGGTGGTGTTCTTTATCTTCCTGGTGTCGAATGTCGGTGGCGCGCTGACCCCGCTGGGCGACCCGCCGCTCTTCGTCGGCTTCCTGAAAGGCATCAGCTTTTTCTGGACGACGACGAACCTGATGGCCGAGACGCTGTTCGTGGCGGGCATCCTGCTCGCGCTGTTCTTCGCGTTCGACAGCTACCTCTACAAGAAGGAAGGCATCATCAAGCCTGACCCAACGCCGGATTCGAAGGTCCGCGTCATGGGTCTGGAAAGCCTCGTCTTCGTTGCCGTCATCATCGCGGCGGTCCTCATGCGTGCTGAGTGGAAGGCTGGCATCAGCTACAAGGTGGCGGGTGTCGACCTGGCGTTGCAGGACATCGTCTCCAACCTCGTCATGCTCGGCGCGGCCTTCGCTTCGCTGAAATTTGCGAAGAAGGAATACCGCGAGGCCAACGGCTTCAACTGGGGGCCTATCCTCGAGGTGGCCAAGCTGTTCGCGGGTATCTTCATCTGCATCGTGCCGGTGCTGGCGATCCTTGCGGCGGGCAAGGCAGGTGCCGCGGCGCCACTGGTGGCGCTGGTCACCAACGCTGATGGCAGCCCCAACAACGTGATGTATTTCTGGCTGACAGGTGCGCTTTCGTCCTTCCTCGACAACGCGCCGACCTATCTCGTGTTCTTCGAACTGGCCGGCGGCAACCCTCAGGAGCTGATGGGCAAGCTGGCGCTGACGCTGGCGGCGATCTCCACCGGCGCGGTTTACATGGGTGCCAACACCTACATCGGCAACGCGCCAAACTTCATGGTGTATGCCATCGCGAAAGACATGGGCGTGAAGATGCCCAGCTTCTTCGGCTACATGCTGTGGAGCGGCGCGATCCTGATCCCGATCTTCGTGCTGGTGACGCTGGTGTTTTTCAGGTGAGGAGTGGCGTGACCTCCACAACATGATCGAGCGCGTTTCCGGGTTCCGGAGCCACCTGCGTCGTTGGGTCCGAGGGACGGAATCCAGCGCAGGGCGTCAACTTCGCTGATGGCGGAGGCTGCTGCGTTCAACGGCCGCCTTCAAAAATCCTGAGTGACGCTGTCACGCGTCGCGCATCAGCATGCCGAAGAGATCACGCGGG
>JANMHN010000174.1:0-2354 GCA_031375185.1 Allobosea sp.
GCTGTTCTTCCCGCAGCATTTCCTCGGCCTCGCCGGCATGCCGCGCCACTATGTCGATTATCCAGATGCCTTCGCCTATTGGCATTGGTGGTCGTCGGTCGGCTCGTACATCTTCCTGGCCAGCCTGTTCTGGTTCTTCGGCACCGTGATCTACGCCTTCGTGCGAAAGGAGCAGGCCGCAGACAATCCATGGGGCGAAGGCGCAACCACGCTGGAGTGGACCCTGCCCTCACCTCCACCGTTCCACCAGTTCGAGACCTTGCCTCGCATCGGTTCGTCCAAGGAACACTGAATACTTACCGCAAAATGCCGCCGACCGGATGTTCGCATCCGGTCGGCTTCACGTTTCTCGCAGTGTTTCGTCCCGAAGCGCTGATCAGCAAGGCCCGGTTTCCATGACCGCCGCATTCGACAAAGCCATTGACGAAGACGCCCCCGCCATCGTGGCGGGCGGGGACATCGGCGATTATTTTCAGCTCCTGAAGCCGCGCGTGATGTCGCTCGTGATCTTCACGGCGCTGGTCGGCATCGTGGTCGCGCCTGGTGCCATCCATCCCGTGATCGCAGCCGCCTCGCTGCTGGCCATTGCGATCGGTGCAGGCGCATCGGGCGCACTCAACATGTGGTATGATGCGGACATCGACGCGATCATGACGCGCACGGCCAAGCGGCCCATTCCCGCAGGCCGCATCACCCCGCAGGAAGCCTTTTCCTTCGGCATGGTCCTGTCGGCAGGCTCCGTGCTGGCGCTGGGTGTCTTCGCCAACTGGGTCGCTGCCGGACTGCTGGCTTTCACCATCTTCTTTTATGCCGTCGTCTACTCGATGTGGCTGAAACGCCTGACGCCGCAGAACATCGTGATCGGAGGCGCGGCGGGAGCCTTTCCGCCGATGATCGGCGAGGCTGTGGTGACGGGCCAGATCGGCTGGGCCGGGTTTGTGCTGTTCACCATCATCTTCTTGTGGACACCACCGCATTTCTGGGCGCTCGCCATGGTCAAGGCCGAGGACTACAAGCGCGCCGGCGTGCCGATGATGCCAAACGTGGCGGGTGATCTGTCCACCCGCCGGCAGATCATGGCCTACACCGTTGCATTGGCGCTCTTCGCCTTCGTGCCCGTAGCCATGGGGATGGGCGGCCTGGCCTACCTGGCAGTGGCCGCACTTGGCGGCCTTGGCATGCTGGGCATCGCCTGGCGCATCCTGAAAGCAGGCGATGAAGCCGCCAGCGCCAAGGCCGGCATGCAGATGTTCGGCTTCTCGATCCTTTATCTGTTCGCCGTGTTCTCCGCCCTGCTCGCCGAGCACAGCCTTGGTCTGATGTGGGCACTGCCGAGGCTCGTGTGACGCGATGAGCGACAATTTCCCAACCCCGCCCACCCTGACGCCGGAAGAGGAGCGGATTCGCCGCAGGCGCTCGATGGCGATTGCGCTGGCGCTGGTGGTGCTGGCCGTGATTTTCTACGCCGTGTCGATGGTCAAGACCATTCGTTGAGCAACATGCCGATGAACAAAGCCCCGCAAGATCTTGCCGAATTGCAACGCCTCAAGGCGACACGCACCGCGCTGTGGTGCGGCGCGCTTGTCGTGTCGATGACGGCGCTCGCCTTCGCCTCGGTGCCGCTTTATGATCTGTTCTGCCGCATGACAGGCTTTGGCGGCACACCGATTGTGCGCAGCCAGGCTGCGTCAAGCACCTCGGACCGCGTCATCCAGGTGCGGTTCGATGCCAATGTCGCGCCAAAGCTTGGCTGGACATTCGAGGCGGAGAGCAGTGTGGTCAACGCGCGCGTGGGCGAGACCATGACAGTGTTCTACAAGGTGACAAACCGCTCGGAGAACACCACGACGGGCATCGCGGCCTTCAACGTGCAACCTTCCCATGCGGGTGCGCATTTCGTGAAAATGCAGTGCTTCTGCTTCACCGAACACACGCTGAAACCTGGTGAAAGCATGGAAGCACCTGTCGTGTTCTACATCGATCCCGACATCGAGAAGAACCGCGACATGCGCGGCATCAATGCCATGACCTTGTCCTATACCTATTTTCCCTCGAAGAACGGACAGCCGCAGGGTGCTCCGCTTGCAGATGCGAAACTGGACAGCGACAAGTCACGACTCTGAGACTATAAACGCGTTGACTCGAACGACCGACAAGAGGGCGATATGGCCAGCGGGACGACCAAGAACCACGACTACCACCTTGTTGATCCGAGCCCATGGCCGTTTCTTGGAGCCCTGACCGCATTCGTGATGATGGTCGGCATGGTTCTGACCATGAAGGGCATGCCCGTGGCTGGCATGAAAATCGGCCCGCTGGTTCTCGGTGCAGGCGTTCTCGGCGTACTTTACACC
>JANMHN010000177.1:0-1567 GCA_031375185.1 Allobosea sp.
GCTGCCATGGCGCCGGACAGCGGCACGACCTGGCCGGCGCACTGGCCGCGCCCGACACGGCTTCTGGCGGTCCCTGAACCCATCGAAACCATGGCGCTGCTGCCCGACCACCCGCCGGTGACATTTACGTGGCGAGGCAACCGCCGAAGGGTCAAGCGCGCCGACGGGCCGGAGCGCATCTTCGGCGAATGGTGGAAGCGCGATGCCGAGCTGATCGCCGTCAGGGATTACTTCCAGGTCGAGGACGAGGCGGGCGAGCGCTTCTGGATCTTCCGGGCTGGCGACGGCGAACATGTCGAAACAGGCTCGCAACGCTGGTTCCTGCACGGGATCTTCGCGTGATGTTTGATGGGCGGGCCACGCAGCATCAATCACGCGCTTCGGAACCCTTGCATGAAGCTTTTGCCATGAAGCTTCTGTCATGAACCGCACACGCTATGCCGAGCTGCAGGTGACCTCGCATTTCTCGTTCCTGCGCGGCGCCAGCTCCTGCGAGGACCTGTTCGTGCAGGCAAAGGCGCTTGGCATCGAGGCGCTGGGCATTGTCGACCGCCATTCGCTGGCCGGCATCGTCCGCGCTTACCAGGCCGCGAAGGACACCGGCGTCCGCCTGATCGTCGGCTGCAGGCTAGACATGAGCGATGGCACCTCCGTGCTGGTTTATCCCACCGACCGGCCAGCCTATGCGCGCCTGTGCCGTCTGCTGTCCTTCGGCAAGAAGCGTGGCGGCAAGGCCAGATGCCTACTGGGTTGGTCCGATCTTGTGGCTTACGGCGAAGGCCTGATCGTGGTGCTGGTGCCGGACGAGGCCGGCGCCACCTGCGCATTACGCCTGCGCCGTTTGGGCGATAGCTTTCCCAACCGCGCCTACCTGGCGCTGACCCTGCGCCGCCGCCCCAATGACCAGATGCGCTTGCACACATTATCCGATCTGGCCGCACAGATGGGTGTGCCGACCATTGTCACCAATGACGTGCTGTATCATGTGCCGGACAGGCGCATCCTGCAGGATGTCGTGACCTGCATCCGGCACAGCTGCACCATCGATGATGCAGGCTTTCGCCGCGAACGCCATGCCGACCGCTATTTGAAGCCGCCCGACGAGATGACCCGGCTGTTCGCGCGCTATCCAGAGGCCGTGGCCAGCACTGTTGAGCTGGCTGAGCGCTGCCGCTTCTCGATGGATGAACTGGCCTACCAATATCCGCAGGAGGCATCACCCGATGAGACACCGCAACAGATGCTCACGCGGCTGACCTGGGAAGGAGCAGCCCTGCGCTATCCCGAAGGCTTGCCGGACAAAGTCATCGGCATCCTGAGGCATGAACTCCGGCTGATAGAGAAACTGGACTACGCGCCATACTTCCTCACGGTGAATGCCATCGTCCGCTTTGCCCGCAGCCGCGATATCCTGTGCCAGGGCCGTGGCTCCGCCGCCAACAGCGCGGTGTGTTACGTGCTGGGTATCACGGCGATCGATCCCGAGCGCAACGATCTGCTGTTCGAGCGTTTTGTTTCGGAGGAGCGCCGGGAGCCGCCGGATATTGATGTCGATTTCGAGCATGAG
>JANMHN010000178.1:0-34672 GCA_031375185.1 Allobosea sp.
GAAGAGCGAGGCTACAAGGTTTCGCCGGAGTTGCGCGCCAGTGTTGTCTTCGCCGTCCAGGACGTGCTGTCAGATCCGCCCTTCTCGAAGATCGACTTCATCTCGTGCCGCAACCTGCTGATTTATCTCGGCCATGAAGCGCAGGCGAAGGTGATTTCGCTGTTTCACTTTGCGCTGAGGCCGGGCGGTATCCTTTTGCTTGGCAGTTCGGAAACCGCCGGCCATATCGAGGGCCGCTTCGAGATCATCTCCAAGCCGGAGCGGCTTTATCGGCATATCGGTCGCGCTCAGACTGGCGATGTCGGCTTTGCACTCGGCAGAGGCGATGGCCCCCGGTCCGTCATCCGGCCAAGGCCCGCTGCGCTTGTGCCATCTCGCCAAAGCGAACTTGCAGACCTCGCTCGCCGCACGGCGTTGCAATTCTATGCTCCGGCGCTGGTCCTGATCAATCGCAAGATGGAATGTCTCTACTTTCTGGGTCCGACCCAACGTTACCTGCACCACGCAGAAGGCCATCCGACCAACGACCTTCTGGGCATGGTGCCGAAAGACATGCACGTGAAGTTGCGGGCGGCAATCCAGCGGGCGGGTCCGCAGCAACCGCATGTCAGTGTCGATGGCGCGCTGTTTGATCCGTCGAACAGGGATCGCGCCTGCACGATCACGGTCAATTCATTGCAGCATGAGGGTGAGGAACTGCTGCTCGTCGGATTTCTCGACGCGGAAAAAGACAGCAAACCGGCTTTGCGCATTCCCGTTTCCAAGGCTGCGAATGGCCGGACTGAGTCTGGCCACAAGCCTTCCCACGATGATCATGCGCGCATCGCGGAACTCGAACGGGAACTGGACACCACGCGCACCGAGTTGCACGCGGCCATCCACAATCTTGAGCTGTCCAGCGAGGAGCAGAAAGCCGTCAACGAGGAGGCGCTTTCGGTCAACGAGGAGTTCCAGTCCACCAACGAGGAGCTGCTGACCTCGAAGGAGGAACTGCAATCTCTCAACGAGGAGCTGACCGCGCTGAACAACCAGCTTCAGGAGACGCTTGATAGGCAGCGCACGATGTCGAATGACTTGCAGAACGTGCTGTACAGCACGGATGTGGCCACATTGTTCCTGGATCCGGACCTCAAGATCCGCTTCTTCACCCCGGCCACAAAATTGCTGTTCAACGTGATCCCGGGCGATGTCGGCAGACCTCTCGCCGATCTACATTCGCTTGCGGCAGACACGCAACTGGCGGCCGATGCCCGCTCTGTCCTTAAAGACTTGGCTCCCGTCGATCGCGAAATCGAGACGGAAACCGACATGTGGTTCACGCGCCGCATTCTGCCGTACCGGAATCACGACGCACAGGTGGAAGGCGTGGTCATCACCTTCACCGACATATCCGAGCGCAAGCGCATCAGGAAAGCGCTGGAGCTTGCCAAGCTGGAGGCCGAGCAGGCCAACCGCGCCAAGTCGCGGTTCCTTGCCGCGGCCAGCCATGATCTGCGCCAGCCGCTCCAGACCATCGCCTTCGTGCAAGGACTGCTCGCCAGGACTGTGGAAGGCGAGAAGGCGCAAAAGCTGGTGAAGCGGCTAGATGACACTTTGCATGCCATGTCCGGCATGCTGAACGCGCTGCTCGACATCAACCAGATCGAGGCCGGCGTCGTGCGCGCTGATATCGTCAGCTATCCGCTGAACGATCTGTTTGATCGGTTGCGCGAGGAGTTTTTCTATCACGCGCAGGCGAAGGCACTGGTTTTCAGGATCGTGCCCTGCAGGCACATCATCCACACCGATCCACGCCTGCTGGAGCAGATGCTCCGCAACCTGCTCACCAATGCCATCAAATACACGCGCTCTGGCAAGGTACTGCTGGGATGCAGGCGGCGTGGCGGCGCGCTCAGTATCGAAATCTGGGACACCGGCATCGGCATTCCCGAAGCTGAACTCCAGACGATCTTCGAGGAATATCATCAGCTGGACAATGCTGCGCGCGAACGCAGCCGCGGTCTGGGGCTAGGCCTTGCCATCGTGAAGAGGCTGGTCGCACTTCTGGGCTACAAGGTGCAAGTGCGCTCCAGGCTCGGCAAAGGCTCGGTCTTTGCCATCGAGATCGCGATGCCTGCAGATGGCATTGATGCCCCGGCAACCCCTGCGCCTGAAATTGGCGCAAGTCGGCCATTGGCTTCGGTTGCCGGGCAAGGCTACTCGATCCTCGTCGTCGAGGACGATCCTGACGTGCGCGAACTGCTTGCCCTGCTGCTGGACGCCGAGGGTCATCGCGTGACCACTGCATTCGACGGGCTTGCTGCGCTCGAACTCGTCGAGAAAGGCATACTCAAGCCTGATCTCGTCATTGCGGATTACAACCTTCCAAACGGCATGGACGGTCTTCAGGTTGCAGCTCGATTGAGGATTGCATCGAAACGTTCTGTTCCGGTGGTCATCCTGACAGGCGATATTTCGACCAGCACATTGACCGAAATCGCACGGAGCGACTGCGTTCATCTCAACAAGCCGGTGAAGATGAAGAAGATGATGGCCGTCATCGACACGCTTTTGTCCGCGCCGATGGTTGTGGCAGCAAATGCCGTGCCTGTCCCTGCACCGGCCCCGACCGTTCGGACCTCGGACATGGTGTATGTGGTGGATGACGATCAGAACATCTGCGACACGCTGGGGGACTTGCTGGAGAGCAACGGCTACGCCGCCGCGACGTATTCCACGTGTGAGGCCTTTCTGGCGGAGTATCGGGCAGGCAGCGGCGGATGCCTTCTGATTGATGCCTACCTGCCAGGCATGAACGGGTTTGCCCTGCTGCAACAGCTCAGCGATGCAAAGGATCCGCTGCTCGCGATCATGATCACCGGCAACAGCGATGTCCCCATGGCTGTGCAGGCGATGAAGGCCGGAGCGATCGACTTCATCGAAAAGCCGGTGAGTCCCGGCGACCTTCTCGCCAGCATCAAGCGTGGACTGGAACAATCGAGCGATGTCAGCAAGCTGGCGCAATGGCGAGCCGAGGCGCACAGCCACGTGGCTGGCCTCACAGTGCGCCAACGACAGATCATGGACCTGGTGCTGGCAGGTCACCCCAGCAAGAACATCGCAGCCGACCTCGGCATCAGCCAGCGCACGGTGGAGAACCATCGCAATGCGATCATGACCCGGACTGGATGCAAGTCGCTCCCTGCATTGGCACGGCTGGCCTTGGCTGTTGAGCCAAAGGTCGAGCACTGACAAGGCCGCCCATCCCAAGGCTTGACCACCAGAGTCAGTTTTCGGCGCATGGTGCCCCCGCAATCGGGGATCGGCTCCTCCTGAGTAGATTCCGAACCTTCCGTTTGCGCGCAAACCGCACAAATTATCTGGTGTGGCACGAAGCAGTTTTTTGCAACGCGTGCATGCGAGGAGTGGCGGCAATGGCGTTCAAAGACATCCTGCTTTATATGAGCAGCTATCCAGAACAGCCGAACGTCGGTGGCATTGAGATGGCCGTTCAACTCGCCGCCACGCTGGACGCAGAGATGACCGCGCTGGCCTTCGAGTACGACATATCTGTCCCCTATTCGCCTATGGGTGGCATGTTTCTTGACGTCGGCGGCATGGTTGCAGCCGAGAGACAGAAAAGTTTGACCAACGCCAAGGCAGGCTTCGATATCTTTGCGGCGGCTGCGATCAAGCACGGGGTGAAGCATCACCACATCCCCGAACGCAGCGTTGCAGGGTTGATCCCCGATGCCGTGATAGACCACGCTCGCCTGCACGATCTGACCGTCATTCCAGCAGGTGGTGCCGGCGATTTTCAGCAGTTCGTTGCCGAGAAGGTTATTTTCGGGTCCGGTCGTCCTGTGGTGGTTTTGCCAGGCCCTGAACCGACTGCGGCCACAAAGTCTCGTTCAAAAAGCCTTGAGCGCATCGGTATAGCCTGGGATTCCAGCCGCCCGGCGGCACGCGCCATCGCCGATGCCATGCCCATCCTGCGGCAGGCCAAAATGGTGCGGTCAATCACGGTGATAAATGAGAAAAAGATCGCAACCGATCGTTCCGCCGCCGACCTGTCGCGCCATCTGGCACTTCACGGCATTAAATTGATCCACGACGAAGTGGATATCGCTGGACGTTCGATCGGCGAGGCGCTGGCGCAGGATGCGGAAACGCACAGCCTCGATATGCTGGTGATGGGGGCTTATGGCCATTGGCGCCTGCGCGATTTTTTCCTGGGCGGCGCCACCAAAAGCATCATCTCGAATCCAACTCTGCCGATTTTTCTGTCTCACTGAGGTCCCGCGCCAACGAGCGCGATGATTTCGCCGCGCGTCGGGAAGGCGGCGGCAGCTTGCTCCAGACAACGACCCTCCTGCCGTTTTCGTGGCTTCGAGAGGCATAGAGCGCCTCGCAGCCTTCAGCGGTTTGACCAAGGCGGCTGACGTCCTGCTGCTGTGGGAGAATGGCCAGCCGTTCTGATCCTGGAAAAAGACACTCACTGCCCGACCGCATCGGCCATGCCGGAACTGGCACGCGTCACCATTCAAACGGGGTCAGCTCATCACATGACGCACGAATCTGTTCCTGACATCGGATTCACAGCCTACCGCCAATCGGCAGATGAGGTCGTGCAACGGCTCCAAACCCATGCACAGCGAGGCTTGACCCAAAAGGAAGCATTGGCACGTCTCGCGCGAGACGGTCGCAACGAGCTGAACGTCGAGCCTGCGACACCGGGCTGGAAGCGGTTTCTGGCGCAGTTCGGAAATGTGCTCGTCATCCTGCTCCTGATTGCAGCCCTGATTTCTGCGGTACTGTGGTTTGTCGTTCGCGAAACGGCTTTCCCATACGAAGCCTCGGCCATTCTCGCCATCATCCTGCTCAACGCACTGATGGGATATGTTCAGCAAGCCCGGGCCGACCAGGCCGTTTTGGCGTTGCGCCAGATGTCAGCCGCGACGGCGGCTGTGATCAGGGACGAAAAACGCAATCGTATCTCTGCTGCAGACATCGTTGTGGGCGATATCATCCTTGTCGAGGAGGGTGATCTTGTCTCCGCCGATGCGCGTCTCATCGACTCTGTTTCGCTGCGTTTGGCCGAAGCGCCGCTTACGGGCGAAAGCGTGCCCGTCGAAAAAGATGTCGCGGCCATTCCGCTGGAGGTCGCGCTGGGCGACCGCAGCAACATGATCTTCAGCGGCACATCGGCGACCTATGGCCGCGGGACAGCAGTGGTCATGGCGACGGGCATGCGCACCGAGATCGGGCGCATTTCTGAGATGCTGGCGCAAACGCCCGACGAGGCAACGCCGCTTCAGCGGGAACTTGATCGGGTTGGCAAGCTTCTGGGCCTGATCGTCATCGTCATTGCCGTGGGGATGATTGCCACGATCCTCACCGTTCAAGGCATCAAGGATGTCCAGTCGGTTTTCAACGTCTTCATCCTGGGCGTTGCGCTGGCTGTTGCGGGAGTGCCCGAAGGCTTGCCAGCGGTCGTGACAGCCACACTGTCGTTGGGTGTGCAGCGCCTGGCGAAACGCAATGCCATCGTGCGCCATCTGGCAGCGGTCGAGACCCTCGGGTCTGCAACAGTCATTGCCTCGGACAAGACCGGAACGCTGACCAAGAACGAAATGACGGTGCGCCGTATCGCGACGGCGAGTGGGATCACCGAAATCAGTGGTTCGGGATATGACCCTTCAGGCGAGCTACGAGGAGAAGGCGGCGGCGAGGTGACAGGCGCACTGCGGAGCGAGCTGATGCGCGTTCTTGGATCTGCGCAGCGCGCGAACAATGCTTCGGTGCGAGAGCACAATGGCGTTTGGGTCATCCATGGAGACCCGACCGAAGCGGCGCTGCTTGTCGCGGCGCACAAGGCAGCAATACCGGACATTGCGACAGCCGCGCGTTTCACGCGTGTGGCTGAGGTCCCGTTCTCATCGCAGCGCAAGCTGATGAGCACGGTTCATCGTGACACGGAAAGTCCCGAAATTTTTCTGGCATCGATCAAGGGGGCACCCGGCGTCGTGCTGGCACTGTGCTCGCATGAGCTTGTCGGCGATGAGGCTCGGGCGCTTACCCCCGAGCGCCGCGCAGCAATTCTGAAGACAAACACCGCTCTGGCCAGTGCATCATTGCGGACGCTTGCGGTCGCATCCCGGTCGTTCCCCCGCAGCGCGGTCGAAACCGGACAGGAACTGGACGAGCGGATCGAGAAGGATCTGCTCTTCCTGGGATTGGTCGGGATGATGGACCCGCCGCGCCCGGAGGCCAAGGATGCGGTGGCGCGCGCACAACGCGCCGGAATTCGCCCCTTGATGATCACGGGTGATCATGCTGCGACCGCCAGCGCCATTTCATTGGAACTGGGCATCTCCAGCGATGGAAGGGTCGTGTCTGGAGCGGAATTGCAGAAGATGACCGACGAAGCGCTGGATCGAGCGGTGAAAGACGTGTCGGTCTATGCGCGCGTCAACCCCGAGCACAAGCTGCGGATCGTCAGGGCGCTGCAGCGCGGTGGCGCGACGGTTGCGATGACGGGTGATGGCGTCAATGACGCGCCTGCGCTGAAAGCTGCCGATATCGGCATCGCCATGGGGATTGCCGGAACTGACGTCTCGAAGGAGGCGGCGGACATTGTGCTGTCTGACGACAACTTCGCTTCCATCGTGGCCGCCGTTGAAGAGGGGCGCGCAATCTTCGACAATATTCGCAAGTTCCTCAGATTTTTGCTCTCTTCAAATCTCGGCGAAGTCTTGGCGATGTTCTTTGGCGTATTGCTGGCGACGGTCATTGGACTTGGCGACAATGGCACTGGTCATGTGGTGCTGCCTTTGCTGGCCATCCAGATCCTGTGGATCAATCTGGTCACCGATGGGGCGCCTGCGATTGCACTGGCTCTCGATCCTGCCGATTCTGGTACAATGCGCAGAAATCCCAGGCTGCGCGGCGAGCCCGTCATCACTCGGGAAATGTGGAGCGGCATTGCCGGTATCGGTATCATCATGGCCACAGGAACGCTGTTTGTGCTGGACGCGGCGCTGCCTGGGGGTCTCATCGAAGGCTCAGGTTCGCTGCCCTATGGGCAGACCATGGCATTTACGACGCTGACGCTGTTCCAGCTTTTTAATGTCTTGAATGCGCGCTCCGAAGTTCGGAGCGCATTCACCGGGCTTTTTGACAACCACTGGCTCTGGGCAGCAATCGCGCTGTCGCTGCTGATGCAATGTGCAGTCCTTTACTTGCCCTGGATGCAGCAGGCGTTCTCGACGGTTCCGCTCACAGCGGGAGATTGGGTCATCTGCTTAGCCGTCGCAAGCTCTGTCCTGTGGCTGCGCGAAGGGAGCAAGTTTGTGGCCCGCTCATGGCCTCCGCAAAGAAGCGAGATGGCGCTGGTTCACGGATAACATTGAGAAGATCAGCTCGCTCCGGAGGCCGAGTGTGTGCGCGTTGGAAATCCTCGAAGGCTCATGAGTATAATCCGGGGCTGTGGCCCGCATGCCGGTCGGCCTATCAAGACTCCAGTTGCCGCGCACGTTGCGCGACCGAGGCGAGGATATCGTCAGATGACCGGCCAAGCCCCTGCTGCACGCCACCCGATCAGCCATATCATTTTGCGACTGGCGCGATCCAAAGCGTTTCCCGAGGGATCGCTGCGGCGCGGCTACGATATCAGGGCGGTTCTCGATGCCGCCGGGCGTCTGGACGTCGACGCATGGCGTGATCACCGCAATGCATTCGGTGTTCAACGTTTCTGGGATGATGAGCCTGTCCAGCACGGCACGCTCCTGCACCGCGCCGGTGGCACTGGTGGCGCGACATGGTCGGTGCATTACGCAGGTCGGGATAATGAAAGCGAAGACGGCTTTCGCCTTGGCGAGCATGTCATGCAGCGCGATGAATTCGTGTCGATCCGTGACGACGAAGGCGTGATGCAGACATTCCGGGTCTCAGACGTGAAAAGAACCGGGGAAGTTCTGGCATAGGCTTCAGCGCACCGAAGGTACGCCATTATCCAGGCTCAATATATTCGTTTGCGGCTGGCTGCCTCCAAGCGCACGCAACGCATTGAGAATGACGGCCACATCGATTGCCTCCTGGGCCAGGGCACCCGCGAGAGGCGGCAGGTATCCGAGCGCTGCCAGCACCATGCCGGCGGATGACAGTCCAAGGCCGACGATGACGCTTTGCAGCGCGATGGTCCGGGTATGGCGCGCGATCTCCATGGCTTCGCCGAGGCGGCTGACGCGATCCACCAGCAGGACGATATCGGCGGCCTGGGCAGCTGCGGCAGCACCGCGCGCACCCATGGCGACACCAATGTCGGCGGCCGCCAGTGCCGGGGCGTCGTTGATGCCATCGCCAACCATCATTGTTGGCGCGTTTGCCTTTGCCTTGTTGACGGCGTCGATCTTCTGCTGCGGTGTTGCCTGCGCGATGACATGGTCGACACCAAGGCGTCTGCCGATGTCGTTTGCAACCACGGCCTGATCGCCCGTGATGAGGGTGACAGTGGCAACGCCGCCAGCACGCAGCGCGGCAATTGTCGCGACCGCATCATCCCGCATGCTGTCCACGAAGACGAGCCGCCCTGCATATGAACCATTGATCGCGACACTCAGCACAGTGGACCCTGGCGGCACGTCATTCTGTGGAAGAACGAGAGCACCGATACTTGAGGTGACAAAGTCGGGGCGGCCAATCACGACCGGGACGCCTGCGACCATGCCCTTGACGCCATCACCGGCGATATCCTCGACGTTTGTGGGTGGCGTCAAAGCAAGCCCAAGTTTGCGCGCATTGGCAACCAGTGCCTGCGAGATCGTGTGCTGCGAAGACTGGGCCAATGACGCGGCGAGCGATATCAGATCATTCTCGATGACATTGGCTGCCGCTTCGACGGACAAAACTTTCGGATAGCCATCCGTCACGGTTCCGGTCTTGTCGAACATGACAGTGCGAATACGCGGCAGGATCTCCAGAACGCGCGCCGACTTGAACAGCAGCCCTCGCTTGGCGGCCCTCGACATGCCAGCAACAATGGCGACAGGCACCGCAAGGATGAGTGGGCAAGGGGTCGCAACCACCAACACGGCAACGGCGCGTGAGGCTTCGCCGGTCAGGAACCATGCACCGCCCGCCAGCGCCACGGTGACGGCCAAAAATCCCAATGCGTACTGATCGGCAAGCCGCGCGACGGGTGCTTTGGAGAACCGCGCGGCATCGACGAGCCTGACGACGGCAGCATACGTGCTGTTGGCGGCGGTGTGCGTCAGCACCAGATCGAACGGTGCGCCTGCATTCGCGACACCGCTGGCGACAGCCTCACCGGCTTGGCGATGGACAGGCATCGGCTCGCCGGTCATGGAGGACTCGTCCAGCAGCGCCGCCACGCCATGCACCAGACCATCGGCGGGTAGGATCTCGCTGGCGCGAACCAGCAGCCGGTCTCCCGGCAGCAATTGCTCGATCGGCGTTTCGACCAGAGAGCTGCCACGATAGACCTGTGCTGTGCGTGCCACGCGCCCGAGCAGCGCTGTCATCTCGCGTTGCGCGCGGCCCTGAGCGTAGTCTTCCAGCAATTGCCCGCCTGAATACATCAGCGCGACCACCACGCCTGCCAGCGCCTCATTCGCCAGCAACGCGCCTGTCATGGAGAGTGCCGCAATGATATCGAGCCCGAACTCGCCACGGGACAGGCTGCGGATAATGCTGACGAGAAGTGCGATGAGAACGGGAATGATGCCAGCTGCGAAGATCCAAGCGGCTGTCTCGCCATTGCCCATTGCCGTGGCCAGAAGGCCAAGGACAAGCGCAGTCGCTGGCACTGCCGCCAATGCGATGGTGCGGCCATGGGTTGTCAACCAGCCGCTGTCTTCAACTGTAAGGGGCGTTGCGATCATGATGTGAAACGATAGGCAATCTGAGTGATCGTGCCGCGGAAATACGGCCTTTCGCCTTTTGGTGTCACATACACGGCCTCACCGGTGAAGGGCACACGCATGCCGTCCCGCGTTTGATAGCTCGACACCCGGCATTCCCATGGCATCATCACTGAGACACCATCGAGCGTGCCACCGCGCGCATCGGCGTGGATCGATGCGATCATGCCGTCAGCCCCGAAACGGAACAGCATCGTCAGGCTGATAGGTCCATCAGTCAGCGTGGCTTTCGCCGATGCGGCATCTACCGCCACCCATGTCACGCCCTGGCTGGGTAGCAAGGCAGTCGGATACCAGACGGCCTCGGCGAAGAAGCGCATCAGTTCGCCCTGGGCGATCTCCCCGCTGCCGCGAAGATCGCCGATGGAATAAAGCCCCAGGATCGACGGGCGCAGCATTCCCTCGCCAGCGACATAGGCATCATAAACAAGGACTGGCACGCCGGGAAACATCATGATCCTGGCATCCCAGAAAAAGCCGGGACGCTTGGTTGTGATGTGTTGCTGCGAGGTGAACGGCTTCCACTGTGGGGCATCAAGGCTGAGATTGAAGCTGCCAGCGATTTCCAAATCAGCAGACTGGATGATGGGTTGCCCATCGCGAAGCGCCGATTGGAAATAGCGACGCACTGGTGCGGGCAGGTCAATGATTTCGGCCGCATCATAGCGTGCTGACCTGGCGATGACCTGCGAAGCGTCTAGCCGCTCTACGAGGCTGCGCGCGGCAGCTTTCCAGCGCCTGGCACCGAAGGAATACAGTCCGGCATAAACAATGGCCAGACCGATCAACGCCACGATGATCCATTGCAGGACAAGCATGATGCCGATCGTGAAGGGCGGCATCACGCCATCACCGCTTCGACCGTTCGCCGTGCTGAAAACGGTAATTCCGCTCCATAGCCAAAGCGCATCACGATGTCGGGGCGGCGGCCTGGCAGTCCCGCCAGCGCCGCCAGTTCCGGGCGCAGGCTTGCCATTTCCACGGGCTGATTGAGGAACGCATGCTTGAGGCCGAGCGCGGTCGCGGCCAGGGCGAAACGCTGGCAGGCGCGTCCTGCCAGCACCCAATGCTCGGGATCGTCCTTCGCAGCCACAAACACGGCGATGCCAGCAGAGGAGGCGATCTGGCGGGCGTACTTGTCGTTCTCGGACCCAGCTTTGAAGACCAGATCAAACATCGATGAACCAAGCCATTGCGGTAGCGCAGGATTACCGCTGCAGGCTGCGAACAGCCCGTCCCCCGTTTTCAGGGCATGTCGTGGGCTGAAGCGTAGCCAGGATTTGAGCTCATCCACGAACGGCGCATCTGCCATCTGAGCAGTGTTGCCGGCAACAACGAGATCGCGGATGCGGTCGATTTGCATCCGGTCCGTTACCACGACGAGATCGACGCCGGGCACAGCCGCTGAATTGGCAAGCGCCGCCAGATCAGCAGCGCTCACTGGCCTGCCATCGAATACACCGCGTGTGGACTGGCGTTGCGGAATGGCGCCGAACAGTGCGGCCTCTCGAGTTGCTCCTTGTCCGAAAACAAATGCGACGCCTCCGCCATTGGCCGGATCAAAGATCAATTCACCCGGCTTGCCGCGCATGTGGGCAGCAATAGCCAGATTTTCGGCCGCACAACCGAGGCTGGCAAAAAGATGATGGTTGTCATGATCAACGGTCGGCAGACGCCGTGTGAGGTCGGGCCGAATGAAGATGCCGCGATCGGTGACAGCAAAATGCCATGGCTGGGTGTTGTGGCTGCTGGCCGCGAGCGTGGCATACCGGATGAGGTCACGTGTCTGTGGCACCTGTGCGAGCACGTCGCGCGTCACGGTAGTCGCTTCCACATAATCCGTCATGGAGCCCATGTCGCGAGCGGCGAAATAGGCCGCGCCCACGCCTACGAGAGCTATGCTGCCACCGCCAAAGAGCAATTTCCGCCTGTCAACCATGCTTCACCGCGAGTTTCACCGATCAATCAAGGGATGATCATCGGCTGTTCGGGTAGCATCTTGCCGCTTGGAGTATCAGGTTCGGGATGTACTCATGGCGCGGAACGAGCGGGTGTGGCGGATGTGGTCTCGAATGCTCGACCCTGATAGAGCGACGCCTCGCCAATAGCCTATCTTCGAAGGTCAGCTTTCGCCGTCTCTCGCCTGAACGCGGAACGTCCGCAGGTGGCGCAACCTTGCCTTTGGTGGGTGACCGGGCCTGTCTGGAATTCAGCGTAGAGCGGGATCTGATGTTGCATCGAAGCGGTCAAACGCCTCACGCGCTGGTACAGGCTGAGGCGTTCTGGCCGTCCTACCGCGCGGCTTCAAAAGCCGGACCATCTCCGCTGCGGCAACTGCTTATGCCGTACACATTGCCAACAAGTGGGTCTCTTTTCGTCAGTATCTTGGGTCAATATCCCGTGCTGAGTGACACTCTGGTGCCATTCCGGCTGCAAGAACGGCCTCAACGCGGCTTGCTGTGCTTCGCCGCACACGAGCGCGGCGCGCTTTCGAGGCGCTCAAAGTCCAAGGTCTTTCTGACGCTCGCCACCTCGGCTTCAGCAGGTGCGGGCAGGATAGCGCAAGGGCTACGCCTTCCTTTTCCGGGACGAGCGTAGTGCCGGGTCGCGGTGGCGTCCGCGCCGTGGCCGGCGATGGCCGCCACTTCGCAGGAATTGAAGGTCGGCTTTGCGGCTGCAAGCAGGGTGTGCCTGGACGAGTAGAGTGTGTAGTGGCGTTTACGTCTGGGCCAAAGGTGGTGGTTCACCACTCGAAATCGGTCCTGCAGCGCTCGACAGAACTTGGTCCAGACCTTTCTGCGGTCTGCCTGATCGACGTCTTCGAGCACCCGTTCGACGAGCGAAAGGCACGAATACAGCTTCTTTGATGCCTGTCCAGATTCGGGACCGGTGAAAGTCAGCGTACGCTTCGGTCCATTGGCTCTGCCATTCGTGGCCTTGCCATTGGCAATCTTGAGGACGACGTCGCCTGTTGCCTCAAGCGACAGGGCGGTTCCTTCCCATTCGGAGGGCCTGAGCCCGGCCATGAGATTGGCTTCGAAAAAGACAAGAAGATCCCTATCGCTGGCCACTGGCGAGGCGCACAACGCTTCACACAGGATGGAGAAGTCTTCCTCCTCGATCCGTTTGCGCTTCTTGGCCGAGGTCCGGGCTTCGAGCGGCTGGTTGCGCGCCCCTCGATTCTGCTCTTCCTGCGGCTTCAGGCTGCTCTCGATCTTTCCTTGCAGACCGTCCTCGACAGCCGGCATCTGCTCAACTACCCAAAGTAGCGCCGCGCGGTATTGGCGGTACGTGTTCGGACTATAGCCGTCTCTGCCGTCCGCCAGCCATTGCGCTACCGCCCAGACCAGTTCCAATGTTGGCGGCTGGGACCCACATTGCCCGGTCGCCATCCGAACAAGGGATGGCTATCGCGCTCGGTAGCTTGCGACGGTATCTTCCGTTCGGGTGGGCGAGTTGTCCGTTTTAGCTGTGTGTAGGTCGTTACTTACGTTACAACGAGTCTGGGTATCGGACTGGACGTCTGCGGCTTCGAGGCGAGATGAGTCAGACCGAGTCAGTTCGCGACACTTCGAGTCAGGTCCTACGAGGCCCCTGTCGCTATTGGTTGAGGCGGCGATTTCTGAAGCGGCATCAATGTGATGGGTGTTGTTTTGCGATCGGGCCGCGGTCACAGCGCCACCTCCAGAATGAGGTGCCCAGATCCATCAGAATGGGCGCGCCATTTTTTTCAATGACTTAGCCGTAAGAAAAAATGGCGAAAACCCTATTTCTAACACCCGGCTAACACGGGTTAAAGGTAGCCTTTTAGTGGGTGGCAGTTGTCCCCACATTCTGTTCAGCGCTTTTGAGTGGTTTCGTGGGTTTGACGCGCTTGAAAATCGAACGATTGTGCGGTTGCCCTGTCACAGCGCGCCCTGTCTGCGATCTTTCCAGCCATACCAACCTGCAACAGTGGCAGCACCAATGCGCCGAAACGGTGCAAAAGGCATCGGCTTCAACGGCGTCACTGGCATTGGCAAGCCATCCCACGTGCCAGTGGCGATGCGCTGCGCGATCACATTGCCCATGGCCGTCGCATAGGCAACACCGCGCCCGTTACAGCCGAGGCTGGCGATGAGGTCGGGTTCAGGCTCGTGAAGATGGGGCATATGGTCCATGGTCACCGCCAGAGTCCCGGCCCAGCGATGGGACACGCCAATGCCTTCCAGCGCCGGGAACGTCTGGTGGATGGCGCGTTGCAGTCGGTCAAAGTGAGTGTCGCCGGTACCGAACAGGATGCCGCCGCGCCCGCCCATCACCAGCCTGCCATCTGACGAGAGCCTGAAATAGAGCAGACTGCGGCGTGTGTCGGAAACGCAGGGCAGATTTGGCAAAATCGTTTCGCGTTGCGCATCTGTCAGCGGGGCTGTCGCAATCTGAGCGCTCTCGACTGGCACGATGGTGCGGGCGAGGCGGGGCAGAAGCTGATCTGTATAGCCGTTGGTTGCCAGAACTACGTGGCGCGCACGAATGGCGCCTCTCTGCGTCTTGACGCGCCATCCGTCGCCTTCCCGGCTTACGGCAATGGCGTGTGTCGCACTATGGATCATCGCGCCGCCCGTCAGCGCGACGCGGGCCAGACCTCTGGCGAGGCTGAGCGGCTGAACGGTGCCAGCCCGCCCATCCATCCATCCGCCTTCATAGACGTTCGAGCCGATCCTTTGAGCGATGGCAGCCTTGTCCAGCCATTGCACGTCAGCGCCACGCATCGCCCATTGATCGTGCTTCCAGCGCTGTTCCGCCAGCTTCGAGACATGGTGGCCCGCATGAAGCCAGCCACTTCGGCGCGCATCACAGGCGATCTTGTGGCGTGTCACCAGCGCAAACAGATTGTCGGCGATGTCGGCGCCGAAAGCGGCCATGGCAGCGCCGCGCTCCTGTCCGTAGTGAGCGATCAGCTGGTCCGGATAGAGCTTGAAACCCGGCAGCACCTGCCCGCCATTGCGCCCTGAGGCACCAAAACCTGGAGCTTGTGAATCGATGCAGATGACCTTTACGCCACGTCCGACAAGATGCAGCGCAGTTGAAAGTCCGGTAAAGCCCGCGCCAATGATGGCAACGTCGGTGTCACGGTCCCCTGGAAGGGCATCGGTCATGGGGGCGGGCTCCGCCGTGGCCCCCCACAGGCCAAACTCCCTATCAGCGCCGCTCTTTGCGTCCCTGCTCCCGGCATCAGGCGACATGGTTATGCCCGATTGTCAGCGGAAGACGCTTCCGCGCCCGGGGCAAGGTGCGTTCCATCTGCTGGTACTTGTCCTGCGTCATGCCGTGGCCCCTTTCCATTCGATCCGTGGTGCAGCCGCAAGCAAGGCTTTGGTGTAGTCTTCCCGGGGACGATCAAAGATATCGTCGCGCGCGCCCTCTTCGATGATGCGTCCGTCGCGCATCACCACAACACGGTCGGCGATCTGCTCGATGGCAGCGAGGTCATGGGATATGAACAGGCAGGCAAAACCATACGATTCCTGAAGGCTGCGGAAGAGCGCAAGAATTTGAGCCTGAATCGTCATGTCGAGTGCCGAGACAGGCTCATCGGCAACAATGAACCGGGGGCGACGCACCAAGGCGCGTGCAATCGCCACGCGCTGGCGCTGGCCGCCTGACAACTGATGGGGAAAGCGCGTGCCGAAACCTGCGAGGCCGACATCATCAAGCACCTCATCAACGATCCGTGCATGCTCGGTTGAAGCAACAGTCGTCACATGTCGCAATGGCTCGGCAATGATGGCCCCGACATTCATGCGCGGATCAAGTGAGGAATAGGGATCCTGAAACACCAACTGTGCGGCGAGCGTGAACGCGCGTTGCGCTGGCCGCGGCGCCTTCAGCACATCCAGACCATCAAACCACACCTCCCCGGATGCAGCCGGGATCAGCCGCAGCAAGGCGCGCCCGAGTGTGGTCTTGCCAGAGCCAGAACCGCCCACGACCGCGACAACCTCGCGGGGATAGACATCAAGGCTGACATCATCGACTGCCTTTTTCGGCACACGGCGCCGGAACAGCGACAGCGCACCGGCATGCGTGACGCTGAGGTTGCGAATGCTGATGACCGCGTCACCGGCATGTTGCACGGGCGGCGTGTCGGCGCGCCTTGGCAGGGCTGCAATCAACGCTTTTGTATATATTTCTCGCGGGGATGTCAGCAGTTCGCGTGTCGTGCCGCTCTCGACCAGGTGCCCCTTTTCCAGCACCAGAGCGCGCTGCGTGTAGCGCGCGACCAGCCCCAGATTATGCGTGATGAGGATGATGGCTGTGCCATTGTCGCGCGCCAGCTCGACCATCAGATCGAGCACCTCGGCTTGCGTCAGTGTATCGAGCGCGGTGGTCGGCTCATCGGCGATCAGAAGTTTCGGCTTCAGCAGCATCACTGAAGCCAGCATGATGCGCTGGCGCATGCCGCCGGAAAATTCGTGAGGATAGGCACCAAGGCAATGCGCCGCATCCTGAATGCCGACACGTTCCAGCATAACAATGGAACGTGTGCGAATTTCGGCTGCTGGCAGCTTCAGATGCAGCGCCAGACCCTCGGCCATCTGCGCACCCACGGTCATCGCCGGGTTGAGCGAAACCATCGGCTCCTGAAAGACCATGCCCATGCCGAGGCCACGCAAAGGACGGAACTGATCCTCGGACAGGCTGCTGATGTCAGCCCCGTCCAGCGCAACCGATCCGTGCGTCTGAATGAGACCGGTCGGCAGCAGCCGCAACAGGGCGCGGGCCGCCATGGTCTTGCCCGAGCCCGATTCGCCGACAATCGCCAGGAATTCGCCGCGTGCGACCGTGAACGACAGGTCATGGATGATCGGCAGACCCGTTCCGGTTGCAATCCGCATGTTGCGGACATCCAGCAGCGCCGCCGGTGAGACAGCATCGCTCATCGCGCGGCCATTCTGGGATCGAGCCAGTCGCGCAGCGCGTCACCGAGCAGATTGATGCCCAGCAAGGTCAGCGTGATGCACAGGCCAGGTGCCAGCGACAGCCAGAGGGCCGTTTCCATGTAGCCACGCGCGGATGCCAGCATGTTGCCCCATGTCGCGGCAGGCGGCGGCACACCAAGCCCGAGAAAACTCAACGCACTTTCCGACAGCACGGCCCAGCCGAACATGCTCGTGCCCAGCACCGCGATGGGCGCGATGCAGTTGGGCAGGATGTGCCGTGCCATGGTGTAGACTTCAGAATTGCCAATCATGCGCGAGGCTTCGATGTACTCCTTCTCGCGCAGCGACAGCACCTGACCGCGCACGATGCGCACCACCGAGGGCGTGTAGGCAAGGCCCAGCGCAATCACGATGCTGGATTGGCCGGGGCCAAGAATGACCATGATCGCCAGCGCCAGCAGGATGCCGGGAAAGGCCAGCATCGCATCATTGACCATCATGATGAGGCGGTCCGTCCAGCCCCGCAGATAGCCTGTCACGACGCCGATCAGGCTGCCGACGATGATGGCAAAGAGCATGGTCGCCAGCGCCACGCGGAAACTGACCAGCGCGCCATCCATGACGCGGCTGAGCACATCGCGGCCAAACTCGTCGGTGCCAAGCCAATGCGTCGCATTTGGCGGCAGCAACCGACCGCGGATGCGCGTGGCGGTCGGGCTGTAGGGCGTCCAGACCAACGCAGTCAGGGCCAGCGCCCCCAATGTGGCCACGATTGGCAACCCAATCAGCAGATTGATGCGGCGTCTCACCCGATCACTCCGCCGACACGCGCGGATCAAACAGCGGATAGAACAGATCCACCACCAGATTGACCATCACATAGAGCAGCGCCGTGAAGAGCAGGCAGCCCTGCACGACGGGATAATCCCGCGCAAAGACCCCGTCGACCAGCAGACGCCCAAGGCCAGGCAGGGTGAACACGGTTTCGAGCACGGCAATGCCACCGAGCAGGTTGCCAAGGATGAGGCCAATCAGCGTCCATGTCGGCGCAAAGGCGTTGGGCAGCACATGGCGTGCCAGCACGCGCGCCTCGCTCAACCCCTTGGCGCGCGCATGGGTGATGTATTCCAAACGCAGCACCTCGATGGCGCTGGCGCGTGCCATGCGCGTCACGACGCCACTTTCATGCAAGGTGAGCGTGGCCACCGGCAGCAGCAGGAACAGCATGGCTTGCCACGGGTTCTCTGAAATCGGCACATAGCCGATCACCGGCAGCCAGCCGAGCTTGAGCCCGAACAGCAGCAGCAGCAGCAAGCCGAGCCAGAAGGTCGGGACCGAGAGGATGATCGTGGTGAGGCTGATGATCGCCACATCCAGTTTGCTGTCCTGTTTCCACGCGGCGATGACCCCGATGGTGACACCAATCAGCGCCGCCATTGCAACGGAAACCAGCACCACGCTGGCGCTGACCTGGAAGCGTTGCAGCACAAGTGGGAGCACGGCCTGCCCATCAGTGATGGTGTTGCCGAAATCGCCCGTCGCAACCTTTTTCAGCCACAACCAGAACTGCACGAAGACCGGCTGATCCAGTCCCAATGCGGCCCTGCCTCGCGCAATCTGCTCGGGCGTCCCGCCATCACCGAACATGAGCGAGACCGGATCGCCGGGAATTAGCCGCACCAGTGCAAAAACGGCCAGCGACACCAGAAACAGCGTCGGGATTGTCATCAACAGGCGGCGCAGGATGTATCCCAGCATCGGGTTTGCGCTATCTGATCGACACGTTCCACAGGCGCGGCATCGACGCAGCCCATGTCGTGTAGCCGGTGACGTTGCTGCGCCAGGCGGCGATATCGACCGAGTTCCACAGCGGGATCATCGGCAATTCATCCATGAACTTCATATGCAGTTGGTCGAAAAGTGCCTGCCTTTTCGCGACATCGCTGACAATCATCGCCTCGCTAATGAGAGCTTGCGCGGCCGGGTCATTCCAGACCTTGCGGGTCTGGATTGCCTTGGGTCCGGTGATCATCTCAAAGCTCAAGGCCGCATCCAGCCGCGCCGAGAAGCTGAAGAACATGCTCTGATAGGTGCCCTTGCTGTAAAGATCGAGCTGTGCCGCCCATTCCAGCACTTCAAGCTCGATGTTGATGCCGGCTTCCTTCGCCATGGACTGCACGAAAACAGCGCCGTCGAAGAGCGACATGAAGCGTTTGGTCACGATCATCTTGATCGGCTCGCCTTTGTAGCCAGCTTCGGCCAGCAGCTTCCTGGCGCCCGGAATATCGCGCTTCCACGCGGCTTTCTGCACCGGTCCCGAGAACGGACTGGCCAGGGGCACCATGGAATTGACCGGCTTCGTCAGACCGAAGGTGACGGTGTCGATCAGTTCCTCGCGGTTGATCGCCATGGAAATGGCACGCCTGATGCGCACATCCTTCACGATGGGCTCGTTGACCTGAAACAGGATGCCGTTCGTTTCCATCGTCGGGTGCGTGGAGGTCTTGATGTCAGCCCGGCCTTTCACCTCGTCCAGATCGCGCGAAGCGAAATCGGGACGCACATCGATCGCGCCAGAATAGAGCGCTGCCTTCGCCGAGGCGCTTTCAGGGATGACGATAAAGCGCAGCTTTTCAGCCATGGCGATCTTGCCGCCTGTCAGCCCGTCAGGTTTGCCCTCAAGCGAGGTGTAACCCGGAAAGCGGGTCAGTTCGACGGACTGGCCGCGGCGCCACTCACCCCATTGATAAGGGCCGGTGCCGATCGGGGTGGCCCATTTGCCATCTGCTCCGATGCTGTCGCGATGATAGATGGCCGAGCCCCCGCAATCGATGCGCGCAAGCTGCCCCAGAAACAATGCGCTCGGCCTTTCGATCTTGATCACGAAGGTTTTAGGATCGGGCGCCTGCATGTCCAAGACTTTGGCGGCGCCCTTGCCATCAAATTCGCTCAGGCAGCGCCATTGCGTGGCGGGATCAAGATAGCGCTTCCAGGCGAAAAGCACGTCGTCGGAGGTCAGCGTCTTGCCATTGTGGAAGGTCACACCGTCGCGCAACGTGAACGTATAGGTGGTTCCATCAGCCGAAAGGTCGACCTTTTGCGCCAGCATCGGACCGACCGTCAGGTTCTCGCGATAGGCCACGAGCCCTTCAAGCATGTGCATGGTGATCGCATCGGAGTTCAGATCGCGGTTGACGCCGGGATCCGTGCTGCGCAGATCCGAGTTGATCATGGTGCGCAGCGTGCCGCCGCCTGGCGCAGGCTGCGCCTGCACCATTGCGCTCATGGCAACGGCACCCGTGGCCAAAAGGCCGGTTGTCAGAAGACAACTGCGGAACCGTGTTTTCAGCAGGTTGGTCATCTATCTCTCCCTGATGGTTTGAAGAAGATCAGTTTTGGGCACATGAGAAAAAGTACACCGATCACACGGTTCTGAGTTCCATTCGGGCCTTTGAAGCTCCGAAATAGGGTGTTTTGAGCCGATAGGTCGTGAACTCTCTGTTCAGGGCAGGGAGAGGCGCCACCTGCATGATGCCCTCTCCAGGCTCCATCACAATCATCGCGACCGTCGCACTCAGATTGTCACTCAGCGTCAGTCGCGGCGGGCGACAGACGGACCAGGGCGTCTGAAAATCATCAAACAACGCCTCCTGCATGTCCCGAACTGTGGCGCGTCCGACTTTTGGTGCCAGCAAGCCGCGCACCCTGAGGTCTCGATAGAGGCTGTCGGGGACCGTTGCGATGCCCGTATCCTTCAGCTTGCCGAGCGCGACCGGGCTGACCCAATGGTTGGCATGCACCAGCAGGCCATTTTCCGGATGCACCAGAAAGCTCTCATCGGGCGCGCACTCGAAGTTGAATGCCATCCCGTCGGCATGGCTGAGCACGATGTTGTTTGAGGCCGATTTCGGCGTCACACAGATCGCATGGATCGCGTGCGCCAGATGCCTGCATTCGAGCACCTTGCGCCGGATGAGCGCCAGCGGCACGCCAACCTGCGCATAGTCACGGTCTGATTCCAGATAGTTGGCGGTGATCGCCAAGCCGGCACTGTTCAGCCCGGAGCGTGCCAGCCCGCCTGCTTCGGTGAAGGTGAGAATGTCCGGCTTGCCTTCGCCCTCGATCGAGAGCACGACGCTGGTTTCAGCGCACTCCACCTTCCAGTCCCAGTTCTGGGCATGGATCAGCCGACCACTGGCGGTGGCTTCCGGCAGCATGACGACGGATGTGCAGCCGTCAGGGTCAGGATCGACGGGCGTTGCAGGCTTCCCTGCGCGGGCGCGTTTCGCCAATTTCAGGACCTCGGTGCGCGCATTGATGAGCGCGATGGTCGCGAAGGGCACCTCGGCGCCCCTGGCGATGAAGCGCATCTCCTCGACATAGGATGCGTCGAATGCGTCCATGACCGGCACGAGTTGTGCCACAAGCTCCTCGACACCATCATCATCAAAGCCATCGCGTGCGAGTTGTTCCCGATAATGCTTCGCGCCCTTGTGAATGCGGTCAGCAGCCTGGCGCCCATAGGCCAGCCCGCGCTCACCGAGGCTGCCATGCAGCGCGATAAAGGGAAAAGCTTCGACCATTCGGACCTTGCCTCACTGTTTCAACAATCAATCAGTATTTTATGAATTTGCAAGACCAAAATTCCATCGTAGACAGTGATGGCCTGAGAAGGGGTCCGGCATGGCAGCACAAAAAACAGTCACGATCTCGGCTTCAGGTTCCCCGGTGCAACTGCCGGAGATCAGCCGCCTTCAACGTGAACTGGCCGAACGTCTGCTGGCTCTCATGTCCAGCACGGGAATGCCGCCCGGTCACCGGCTGACAGAACTGGCTCTGGCGCGGCAGTTGAATGTCTCACGGACCCCGGTGCGGGGCGCGCTGGCACATCTTGCGCGATTGGGCGTTGTTGAAAATGTCGAAGGCCGGGGCTTCGTCCTGCGCCATGCGCCGGACGTGACAACGGTGCCACAGACAAGGCCAGATCATGCGGCAGATGACCAGCTCATCATTGCGATTGCGCGTGACCGGCTGGCAGGGAACCTGCCGGATCAGGTGTCCGAGGCCGACATCATGCGCCAGTATGCGGTGTCCCGGCAGATAACCCTCCGGGCGCTGTCAAGCCTTCTGGAGGCGGGAATCGTGACACGAAAGCCGGGTTATGGCTGGTGCTTTGAAGCCCTGCCATATGATGTGAAAACACGAGACGAAGGCTACCGCCTGCGCCTCCTGATCGAACCTTCCGGCCTGCTCGAGCCTGGCTTCCAGCTTGACCCGGCCTGGGCGGCCAGCATGCGCGAGACGCACGAACGTGCGTTGGTCGAGCCTTGGACCGAAACAGCCAGCGTTGGATTCTTTGCCATGAACGCCGGCTTTCATGAGGGGCTGGCGCTGGCATCCGGCAACAGGTTCATTCATCTGGCTGTTGTCCAGCAAACGCGCCTGCGCCGGTTCAGCAACTACAACTGGACCTATGGAACCGAGCGCGTGGCGGTCAATTGCCGCCAGCATCTCGAAATCCTTGACCGGATCGAAAAGGGCGATCTCGATATCGCCAGCCTCCTGATGCGCCGCCACATCGAGCAGTCACGTCTTCTGCGCAGATGAGCTTCGACTTGTGGCTCACAGTCTTGTCTTTTATGATCGTGAAATACTGAATTCTGAAAGGCACTCCACCATGCGGACGCCCAACGATCTCGATCAGCTCTGGATGCCGTTCACGGCCAATCGCCGTTTCAAGCGTGATCCCAAAATGATCCGCAGCGCCTCGGGCATGTATTTCACGGCCGAGAATGGCGACCGGCTGCTGGACGGGCTGGCAGGCCTCTGGTGCGTGAATGCCGGGCATGATTGCAAGCCCATCGTCGAGGCCATCCGTGCCCAGGCCGGCACACTGGATTTCTGCTCGATTTTCAGTGTCGGCCATCCGAAGGCGTTCGAGTTGGCCAGCAGACTGGCCATGCTGGCGCCGGACGGGATAGACCGGGTCTTCTTCAGCAATTCAGGATCAGAAGCGGTTGATACGGCGCTGAAAATGGCGCTGGCCTATCACCGTGCAAAAGGTGATGGCACGCGGCAAAGGCTGGTCGGGCGCGAGCGCAGCTATCATGGCGTTGGCTTCGGCGGTCTTTCGGTGGCAGGCGTCGGTGCGCACCGCAAGCAGTTCGGCCTGCTGCTGCCCGGTGCGCTGCATCTGCCCATGACCTATGACAAGGTGCGCAATTCCTTCAGCCGAGGCGAGCCCGAGCATGGGGCCGAACTGGCTGACGCATTGGAGCGGCTGGTCGGTATCCACGACGCCTCGACCATTGCGGCTGTCATCGTCGAGCCCGTTTCCGGTGCGCCAGGCGTCATTCCGCCTCCGAGGAACTATCTCAAGCGGCTTCGCGAGCTTTGCACCAAGCACGGTATCCTGCTGATTTTCGATGAGGTCATCACAGGCTTCGGGCGGCTCGGCAGCAATTTCGCCTCGCACTATTTCGACGTGACGCCGGATATCATCTGCAGTGCCAAGGCACTGACCAATGGTTCTGTGCCAATGGGAGCCACTCTGGTGGGCCGCCATATCTACGATGCGTTGATGACCGGGCCAGATGGCGCGCCCGAATTGATGCATGGCTACACCTATTCCGGCCATCCGCTGGCTTGCGCAGCGGCGCTCGCGACACTTGATGTCTACCGCGACGAAGGGCTGTTTGAACGCGCAGCTGCCATGGCACCTTTGTGGCAAGATGCCATTCATGCGCTGAGAGGCCTGCCGCATGTGGTCGATATCCGCAATCTCGGCCTGCTCGGTGCCATCGAGATCGCACCGGCACCTGGCGAGCCCGGTGGACGCGCGCAGGCGGTTTTCCAGCATTGCTATGAGCAAGGCGTGCTGGTGCGCGCCAGCGGCGACAACATCGTTCTGTCGCCACCTCTCATCATTTCGCAGGACGAGATGGCATTGCTTTTTGGTGCCATCACATCCGCCATCGCATCACTCCATTGAACGTCCGGAGACGAACCTTGTCACAGCACCCTTCCATCCGTGTCCTGCCTGCCGATTGCGCGCAGCCCGCTGACGACAAGCTGACAGCTTCGACCAAAGCCTATGGCGACCCGACAGGCGCGCTGTCCTGTGGCATCTGGCGCTCAAAACCAAACCGGCTGGAGGTGAGCTACACCAAGGATGAATTCTGTTTTCTGATCGAAGGCGAAGTGCATCTGACAGACGACAGCGGAATCACGGAGATTTACCGGGCGGGTGACGGTTTTGTCGTGCCCGCAGGCTTCAAAGGCGTCTGGGACATGCCAGTGCCTGTTGCCAAATACTATGTGCTGCATGCGCCAAGGACCGGGCTGTCATAAGAGCCCCGCCTTCACAACGCCGGAGTTGCGAAACGCGTGTTGCGGGAACACTTGCAGGTAAAATTCATCACCAAACCTGAAAGTGACAACGCGCGCCAGCGGCCACTCCCCGGCAGAGGTCTAAAGTCAGGACCATCGTGCGGCAACATGGCTTGCATCAACCGCTGCGACGCTTCATCGACAGGGCATGAAGCGCTTTCCGCCTGACCGCATCGTCTGCCTGACCGAGGAGACGGTCGAAACATTGTATCTGCTCGGGCAGGAACACCGGATTGTCGGGGTTTCGGGCTACGCCGTGCGGCCGCCACGGGTGAGACGCGAGAAACCACGGGTTTCGGCCTTCACCTCGGCCGACCTGCCAAAAGTCATGGCACTCGATCCCGATCTTGTGCTCACATTCTCTGATCTTCAGGCCGAAATTGCCGCAGCCTTGATCCGTGAAGGCGTCGCCGTCCATGCGTTCAACCAGCGGGATGTGGCGGGTATCCTGACGATGATCGGAACGCTCGGCGCGTTGACGGCATGTTCATCGCAAGCCGACGAACTGGCCGAAACTCTCCCCAACCGGATGGACGCGGTGTGCGCCAGCGCTGCGAACCTGGCAATCAGGCCAAGGGTCTATTTCGAGGAATGGGATGACCCGATGATCTCAAGCATCGGCTGGGTATCAGAATTGATCGAGATCGCTGGCGGTGACGACATTTTCCGCCACAAGAGCCGCATGCAGGGCGCGAAGGACCGCATCGTGTCGTCCTCCGAGGTCATCGCGGCCAGGCCGGAGATCGTCATCGCCTCGTGGTGCGGCAAGAAGTTTGCGCCCGAGCGGTTCAGAGCGCGCCCCGGTTTCGATCAGTTGCCCGCCGTGCGCAGCGGGCAACTCCATGAGATCAAGGCCCCCTTGATCCTGCAGCCCGGACCCGCAGCGCTGACGGATGGCCTCGATGCGATCTCTGCCATCATCACGGGCTGGGTTGCGCAGAACCCATCCTGAAAAATCCCATCCGGTCAGCCACCTCAACTTGACTCATCGCATCGACTTATCCTAAGTTATTGTTAAGACGATAGTTTTTAGGAATTCTAAACTGTGATGACGCGCCATCAAATCAAGCTTCCCGCTAACAACGCCCCTTCGGATGCCGAAATGAGGCACGTCGTATCGCAGGTGTTCCGCGGTGCCCCGGTCCAGACGGGTTGTCCCATGAGCAATGTGAAGGCCAAGCTGCGCGACGTCGGCCTTCGTCCCACACGCCAGCGCATCATGCTGGGCTGGATGCTGTTTGCCAAAGGCCATCGCCACGTTTCGGCGGAGGCGCTTTTTGAAGAGGCCACCCGTGCTCGGGCGTCATTGTCGCTCGCCACCGTCTACAACACATTGCGCCAGTTCTCTGACGTCGGTTTGATCCGGCAGGTGCATGTCGGCGCCGGGAAGGCCTATTTCGATACCAACATCGGTGAGCATCATCATTTCATCGTGGAAGGTGAGGACGAGGTGTTCGACGTAAAGGACGAGCCCGTCACGATCGGGGCCCTCCCGAAAGCCCCACCCGGCTTTGCCATCGCAGGCGTCGATGTCATCGTGCGGTTGAGACGACTGACATCACAGGATGACGCTACATGATTGTCTGCCACTGCAATATGCTGGCCGACAGCCAGATCCTGGCTGGGATGGCACGTTGTCGAGGAACGACAAGGTGAATGTCTGACTGTGTGCGCCGCTCATCCTGACGCTGCCATGGTGTCGATGCTGGTCGGTACCGGGCAAGAAAGCCAGCCATCTGCGCCATGTCATCTTCTGGTCAGGGGCTTTTGACATCGAACATGACCTCGTTGCGTCTGAGCGGTCCGGGCGTGAACGGGTCGTTGTAGTAGGCATAGGTCGGCTCACCCATGATCGCGATGTTGCGCGTGGCCAGCCATGCCCGCAGCGTCGCCTCGTTGGCGGCGATCAGCGCATCGGTCGCCACGCCTGAGAACCGGATCGCGGCGCGGCGCGTTGGCGGCACCTGCAACAGCCTGACATCATCGCCCGCCGCCTTGGGCAGCGTCTCAAGCGTGTACTTGGCCGGCATCACGAAACGAATCGCCCATGATTGACTGGTGCCGTCAGTGCTCGGCGTCTGTGTCACTGGCGCGGTCATGGCGATCGTCTGGCGCTCCTGAAGGACCGGTGCCGTCATGCTGACGCTGTCGCCGCCACGGTTCTTGGCGAAGATATAGCCTGCAAGCGGACTGAAGCCCGCCCGCACGGCGCTGTTGCGATCCCCCCGGCGCGTGACTTCGGCCACCACCAACGCGGGATAATCCCGCATCTCGATGGCGTCATCTTGCGAGACGAGCGCATACTTGGGCTGTTCAACAGTGCTCACGACATAAAACCACGCGCCAACGGCGAGGATTGCGATCCCGCCCAGGATGCCAAGACCAATCACCACGATTTTTCTGATACTCCGCATGCCACGTATATAATGCAGCCTGCGTGCATTTCCGAGATGCGCCTTGAGGCCGCCCGCAGCTTCGCCAGTTTCCCAGTGTCGCAGGGCCGGGCAAGTCATTGCGCTGACACAAACCGATGCTCATATGAAAATCATGGAGACAGCACTGGGAAGCGCCGCTTGCGCCCCCGCCCTTGTCTTCGCAGCCTTCACTCCAGCTTCCAGGCAAGCCGCCATTACAGCGGTTTTCTGCATGTGGAATGTTGTGCGCTTTTCTCAAACCGATTGGAATTTCCTGATGACAACCACACTTCACGACATCGTCGACACCGCCGTCGCTGCCGGCTCCTTCAAGACCCTCGTTGCCGCCGTAACGGCTGCAGACCTTGGCGCGACCTTGAAGAGCGCAGGCCCGTTCACGGTGTTCGCCCCGTCCGATGAAGCCTTCGCCAAGCTGCCAGCCGGCACGGTCGAAGATCTCGTCAAGCCAGAGAACAAGGCCAAGCTCACCGCGATCCTCACCTATCATGTGATGGCCGGCAAGGTCATGGCCGCCGACGTATCCGGCCAGAAGCTCGAACCCGCCACCGTCAATGGTCAGGCGCTGCATGTCGATGGCACGCACGGCGTGACCATCAACGGCGCCAAGGTCGTCACGGCGGACATCGCCTGCAGCAATGGCGTGATCCATGTCATCGATGCCGTGCTCATGCCAAAGGCCTGAGCTGTCTTCGCATGAACGGATCAATGCCCGGAGTTCGCTCCGGGCATTTTTCTTGATCATGCCGCCCGATGCCGTGGACGGCCCCTCCCCTGCGACACCGGTGCCGCTGGTCAGGGAAAGCCTGTGCTGCACATTGAGCGGATGACACAAACGCAGCCAACATTGCCGCCAGAGGCTTTCGTCAGGATCGATCCATCGGATGACGGCGCCTTCTACCTGGAGCCACGCTTCGTCACGCATATCGACAGATCAGCGGTTCGGGCGCTGTCGCAGTTTTATGCGAGCGCCCTGCCGGTGGATGGTGTTGTCCTCGACCTCATGTCGAGCTGGGTCAGCCATCTGCCATCGTCCTTCATCGGCCGGGCGATCGGTCATGGCATGAATGCCGAGGAGCTCGCCGCCAATCCGCAGCTTGACGACGTCTTCGTGCAGAACCTCAACCTGCAACCGGCGCTGCCGTGGGCTGACGGGTCCTTCGATGCGGTGCTGTGCTGCGCTGGCGTGCAATACCTGGCGCGTCCCGGTGAGGTGTTCGGCGAGGTGGCACGGGTGCTGCGACCCGGTGCGCCTGTCATCGTCAGCTTCTCCAACCGCTGTTTTCCGACCAAGGCTGTCGCTGTCTGGCGTGCGCTGGACGGGCGCGGCCATGCGGATCTCGTCGCGCTTTACCTCGGCAATGCAGGTTTCCAGCGGATCGGGCGGCATCTGCTGTGCGATGGCTCGTTCGGCGACCCGCTCACGGCCGTGGTTGGGTATCGCTAGACATGGTCAACTAGACATGGCCAAGAGGACATCGCCGAGCGACGCCGCGCGCATCATCGTGGCTGCTGATCTGGAAGAGGTCGTGACCGACAAGAGGGAGGGCTGGCGCGCCTCCGATGCCAAGGCGCGTCGGCGTCAGCGGCGCTACAAGAGGCTGTTGACCCAGCAATTGGTCAAACTTGTGCCAGGTGACGGTGATGATGATGATCACATCGACATCGACGATGGAGACATAAGCTAAGAAAAGTGTGATTGAGCAGGGCGCGAAACGGCTTCTTGCCCTGCGCCAGTGCGCCACGCTGTGACATCATGGGCGCTTGTTGCGGCTGCCATGCTCGATCATCACACTGATAAAGCCTGTGGAACCTCACCACGTGGCAGGACAAGGTCAACCGGTTGATGTTCAGCGGCGAAACGGACACGTGCCATGTGGGCTGATCCGCGCGTCGCAGGGCTGATACGCCTCATGATGGCTGCGCTGAAGCCACCGCCCGGCGCGGGCCGGATCGTGCTGGCGCTGGCATTCGGACTGGCCTGTCATCTGACCTTCGCTGCTGCCGTGCTGGCCATGATCGCCGCCATGTTCTTTGGTCTCAGCAAAGGGCTCGGGCGTGTCCCGTGGCCATGGGCCATTGTTGCCAACGCAGCCCTCATCCTGCAGTTTCCGCTGGCGCACTCGGTGCTGCTCACGGGGCCAGGCGGACGTCTTCTGGCGCGGCTGGTTCCTGGCCCGCACGGCACGACGCTGTCCACCACCACCTATGCGTTAATCGCCTCGCTGCAACTTCTGGCACTTTTCACGTTGTGGACGCCATCGGGCGTGGTCTGGTGGCGCGCCGAGGGCGCTGTGTTCTGGCTGGTGTGCGCCACCTATGCAGCGGCTTGGCTGATCCTCGCCAAGGCGAGCTTCGATGCGGGAGCAGAGGTGCAGTCCGGCGCGCTGGGCTGGATGTCGCTGCTGGCGCGCATTCGCCCGGTCTTTCCGGACATGCCGACACGCGGCCTGTTCCGCCATATCCGACAGCCGATCTATGTGGCTTTTGCCCTGACACTTTGGACCGTGCCCGTCTGGACACCCGACCAGCTTGCACTGGCCGTCACATTCACCGCCTATTGCCTGCTGGCACCACGCTTGAAGGAACGGCGTTTTGCAGCCCGCTATGGGGAGCGCTTCGCCCGTTATCGCGCGGTCACGCCCTATGCCATGCCAGGCGGGAAGCGCGGGAACAGCCGATGACCGTGATCCGCAATGACCTCACGATCTACGACAAGGTCGCGACACGCTGGTGGTCTGACGATATCCGGTGGGTGCGAACGTTGAAGAACCTCGTTCCCGGCCGGTTGATGTGGTTCGACCGACACATCGAGTGGGCCGGCAAGGCTGTTCTCGATCTGGGCTGCGCAGGCGGCTTCATGGCCGAAGCCATGGCCGCGCGCGGAGCTGATGTGACAGGCATCGACCCTGCGGCAGATGCTATCGAGGCCGCTCGCAGCCACGCTGCCGACGGAAAGCTCAACATCCGCTACGACATCGGCGTTGGCGAGGCGCTGCCTTATGCAGATGCCAGTTTCGATGCGGTGGTTTGCGTGGATGTTCTCGAGCATGTCGCCGATCTCGGCAAGGTGCTGTCCGAGGTCGCGCGCGTCCTGCGCCCTGGCGGCTTGTTCCTGTTCGACACGATCAACCGCAACCCCATTGCCAGCTTCGCCACCATCACTATGGCCGAAAATCTGCTGCGCCTGTTGCCGCGCGGAACCCATGATCCGGCCATGTTCATCAAGCCTGCGGAATTGCGCGAAGCGATGCGGCAGGCGGGCCTGATGCCGGGCCCTGTCATCGGCCTTGGCCCGCGAGGGCTCAACCGGCGACTGGACCTGACCTTCGGCCCCTTGCCGCTGACATTGATCCTGTACATGGGGCTGGCCCGCAAACCGGAGGCAAGGACATGACCACACTCGGACTTCTGATCACGGCGCTGCTGTTTGGCGGGATGATCCTCTACTCCTTCGGCTTTGCCGCCTTTGTCTTCTCTGCGCTGCCGCCGGAACTTGCAGGCAAGACGCTGCGCCGTGCCTTTCCGCATTTCTATCTCTTTGTCCTGATCACGGCCTCGGTTGCCGCCGCCATGATCTGGCAACATGACAGGCTGTCGGCGGTCTTGCTCATCGTGATCGCCCTGACCACCTTGCCCGCACGGCAAATCCTGATGCCGGCGATCAATTTTGCCACCGACCATGGCGCAAAGACGCGGTTCAAGGTTTTGCACGGCCTGTCGGTTGTCGTCACGCTTGCGCATATCGCCATGGCAGGCGTGGTCCTGGCCCGGTTTGCCTGAGACGCTGCCAAAAGGCTCTCGCCCGCATGAAACGGGCCAACAGCTTTCACCAACATCTGGATGCCGCGACCATCAGCGCGATCAGGGGCATGGTCGCCCATGGTTCGTTTCCTGTATGAACCGTGATGGCGGTGTCATGGTCATCGGCGCAGGCCCGTCTGCGCTGCATGGCCTCCTCACGCGAGGAACAGCGCATCCGACAACAACGTCTGGCTTGCCGGATCACTGGCCTGGAAGAACGCCGCCTCGATCCGCTGCGTTGACCGTGGCGACGTCACGAAGGCTCCGATGGCCAACGCTGCTGCGCTGCCATCCTGCTCCAGATGCTCGTTGTGCAGCCTCGTTCCCCTGCCGTCGGTCGCGAGCATGAAGCGTTGATTGGCGATGTGCAGGGCGGCGGCTGGATCAGGCGCGGCGTCCCATATGGCGAGCAGGCGCACGACATCGGCCCCGGCGCGGACCAGCATGCCAAGGACATCGTTCAGCCGCAGAGCGCAGCGATAGCGCGACCCGCTTGCCGCCTGCCAGCCGCCTTCGACAGTGTCATTAGCCAGGCAAGCGCCGAGCAGCGCATCGAACCAGCGGTCGATGGCCGCGACCTCCCCCGTCGGCCAGAGCGAACGGCAGGCGGTGTGGCCAAGCTGGATGAGATTGCATTCAGGCGTGTTGTGAAGCGCCGCGTCATTCAGCGCGAAGAGTTCGAAATAGCGCGGCAGAAGATAGCGCAGGTCGTCACTGAGCGGGCCGTCATCATCATGGCCATGGGCCGACCAGCTGTATTGATCGAGCAGGTAGCCATCGATCTGGCGCAGGGGCAGTCTGAGAAGACGGTCCCTGTCAGCTTCGGTGAAGCAGCTCGCGCAGCGACAGACCTGAGCGGTAAACCGCGCGCCATAAGGTTCGAACACCTCATAGGCATTGGCAATGGCCGCCTGGAGTTCGCCTGTCATGACAATATCGCCCGGCTTTCCTGACGGTGCCAGTGCGGGTGCAGTTCCGACGCCTTGATCCCCAGCCATGTCATATTCTGGCATGTTGAGAGCTTCCCGCAAGATCAGCGGTCCAGTCAACCTGGGCGCGCCTGATGATCTGCAGCGCCGTGACGGCCAGAGCCGCAATAATCAGGGTGATGCCAGCACGCCAGATTACGGCGATGTTCCGGTGCCGCATCAATGAAGTCCTGATATGCTGCGCCTGCGTCGGCACATGGCGAGCAGAGATGAAATGTCACTTGGGAGACCCCCTGCCATGCTGAAACAGGCTCCACCGGGTGCTGTTCTGGTTCTCGCGGCAAGCATCGGCTCAGCGGGGCTGGGGCCAGCCTCCGCGCTGACGCCCTTGAAGTCACCCGAACAACGCGCGCAGGACGAGATCCTCTTCACGCGTGCCTCCCGCAGCATTGAGGCTAAGGCCATGACGTGCTTTTCAGCGCCGACATCCGGTCAGCGAAAGCCCATGACGGTCCGCTTCTTTCTCGCAAGTGCCGGCAAGAAGGTGTCCCAGCTTCAGATGCTGGAACCCGGATCGGCGAAGGCAGCGATGCGGCGGGCTTCCTTTCGCGCGATCAGGACATGCGCGCCCTATGCTGTTCCTGCTGAACTGAGCACCTGGGGCGGCTTCTGGGCGACCGTCACATTCAGGTAGCAGCATCAGGCGTGATGGCTGATCGCATTCTGCACAAGCGTTTTCAACAGTTCGTTGATGTTCCGTGTCGCCAGCGAGTTGGGGCGGTTGGTCGGTCTTGCCAGAGCGATGGGCCTGCGCAGGTTGGGACCGGTGATGCGCCGTGCGCAAAGCTGGCCGAGGCGGATTTCCTCCCTGCAGGCAGCTTGTGGCAAGATGGTGTGCAGTTCGCCTTCGGCAGCAAGACGTTTCAGGTGCGGCAGGGAATCAATCTCGACCGCGATGTCGAGTGTGGTCTGGGTGGTCAGGCGAACTTTCTCGATGGAACGTCTGAGCCCATGGTCGGGGCTTGGCAACACAAGCGGATAGTGTCCAAGCTCGGCAAAGGGCACGTCAGCCGGTGGCAGTGCCGGATCGTGGCGCGATATGAGGCACAGATCCTCATCGGTGATCTTCTCGATACTCAGCCCGTCAATGACGTCGTCGGTGTAGAGGATCGCCAGATCAAGACGGCCCGAGATCACCCATTCCTGAATGTGCCCGCTCATGCCTTCCGAGACGCGCAGATTCACCTTGGGAAACTGGCTGCGCACCGCCTTGACCAGCGGCACCGTCAGGTGAAGCGCCATGGTGGTGGGCAGGCCGATGAAGACCTCGCCCGATGGCTCATGGGTGGCCGCCCTCGCCTCGAACACGAGATTGTCGACCAGCCTGAGGATGGCGCGCGAGCGGTCAGCCACCATGGCGCCGGCATCTGTCGGGCGGATGCCCGTTGGTGTGCGCTCGAGCAGTTCGACGCCAAGTTCGGCCTCAAGCTCCTTGAGCCGCTGGCTGAGTGACGGCTGGGTGATGTGCAAGGCGCGCGCTGCCTGCGAGATGCTCGCGCTTTCCATCGTGCGGACCAGAAACCGCAACTGCCGAAGATCCATGAGCGCCACTCCGTCAGGCCATAGGCAACAACTATAACCCTATACAGATTATCCGTCTTCTCCTTTCGCCTGCAGGCCCTACCATCGAAAAAAATACAAAATAACAGGGAGCCAGCGTGCCAAAAGACCTCGATGGTCTGCTCGTCGTCGCCATTGAACAGGCTGTTGCGGCGCCGCTTTGCACGGCACGGCTCGCCGACGCGGGAGCGCGCGTCATCAAGGTCGAGCGGCACGAAGGTGATTTCGCGCGCGGCTATGACCAGCACGTCAAGGGCCAGAGCACCTATTTCGTCTGGCTGAACCGCGGCAAGGAATCGATCTGCCTTGATCTGAAGGATGAAGCTGACCGGGTCGTGCTTGTCGGCATCATCGCCAAGGCAGATGTTCTGGTGCAGAATCTTGCACCGGGCGCCATGGCGCGGCTTGGCCTTGCGTCCGAGATGCTGCGCAAGACCTATCCTGCGCTGATCATCTGCGACATCTCGGGCTATGGTGACAGTGGCCCTTATCACGACATGAAGGCCTATGACCTTCTGGTGCAGGCCGAAGCGGGGCTCTGCTCGGTGACAGGCAGCCCGGAAGCTCCGGCGCGGGTCGGTGTTTCGGTTTGCGACATCGCGGCGGGCATGAATGCTCATGCCGCGATCCTCCAGGCGCTGATCGCGCGTGGCAGGACCGGACAGGGCCGCCACATCAAGGTGTCGCTCTTTGGCGGCATGGCCGACTGGATGAATGTGCCCTATCTCCAGCGCCGCTATGGCGGATCCATTCCCCCAAGACCCGGACTCAACCATCCGTCCATCGCCCCCTATGGGGTGTTTGCCTGTGCTGATGGCAATATCCTGCTGTCGATCCAGAGCGAGCGCGAATGGCTCATCTTCTGCCGCGATGTGCTCGGCGATGAGGCGATGGCAAGCGATCAGCGCTATGCGACCATGACCGCCCGCGTCAGCCATCGCAGCGAACTCGATGGCGCTGTCGGGGCCAGGTTCGCGCAACACGGCACCACCGAGATGGCAGCCTTGTTGAAAGCAGCCGGCATTGCATTTGGCCTTCTCAACACGATCGACGGCCTGATCAACCACCCGCAAATCAGGACCGTGACCTACGACACGCCCGAGGGCGAGGTGAGCGTGATCGCGCCCGCCGCGGAGACGGACGCGCCCGAGACGGCTTTCGGCAAGGTGCCGCGCATCGGGGAGCATACAGAACGCCTGAGAACAGAATTCGCGGCTCCAACGGAGCCACGACACTAGCGGCGCACACAAGCGCGTCGTCGACATAACAAAAACACAGGAGGGACGCGAACCATGACGTCGATGTTCAAGCTGGCTGCCAGCGCAGCCATAGCCCTGGCGCTTCAGGCGCTGCCTGCGACAGCGCAGGACAAGCCCAAGGAGCTCAAGATCGGCATCTCGACCTTCCTGTCGGGTCCGGCCTCGGTGTTCGGCGTGCCAGCCAAGGCCGCCGCCGAAATGATGGCCGAAGATCTCAACAAGAAGGGCGGCATCGGCGGTGTTCCCGTCTCGCTGCACTTCATCGACGAGGGCGCCGGGGGCGAAGCGCTGGTTTCGAACTACCGACGTCTGGTGCAGGACGAGAAGGTCGATGTCACGTTTGCCTCCATCTCGTCCGGCAGCTGCCTGCAGCTTGCACCGCTGGCCGAAGACCTC
>JANMHN010000194.1:0-3966 GCA_031375185.1 Allobosea sp.
AAGGCCGTGACGATCAAGCTCAGGCCCGGCGTGAAATTCCATGACGGGGAGCCGCTGGACGCCGAGGCCGCCAAGTTTTCCATCGAACGCCACATGACCATGCAGGGCTCGTTCCGCAGGCCGGAACTGGCGCAGGTGGACAAGGTCGAGGTGGTCGATTCCCTGACCTTCCGTCTGGTTCTCAAGACCCCGTTCTCGCCCCTGATCGCGCAGCTCACCGACCGCGCCGGCATGATGGTGTCGCCGAAGGCCGCGCGTGAGGCCGGGGACCGCTTTGGCCAGAAGCCGATCTGTGCCGGGCCGTATGCGCTGGTGGAACGCGTGCAGCAGGACCGGATCGTGGTGCAGAAGTTCCCTGATTACTGGAACAAGGACAATGTCCACATCGACCGGATCACCTATGTGCCGATCGCTGATTCGACCGTGCGCCTGGCCAACCTCAAATCCGGCCAGCTTGACCTGATTGAGCGGGCGCTCGCGACCGACATCAAGGACATTCGCTCGACGCGCGGTCTGAAACTGGCGACAGCACTGGAGCTTGGCTATCAGGGTGTCACCATCAACACCGGCAAGGGCGACGCCGCCAAGGGCCCGCTGGGTTCCGATGTGCGGGTGCGCCAAGCGCTGGAAGCCTCGATTGACCGCGAGGCCATCTCGCAGGTGGTGTTCAATGGTGAGTTCAAGCCGGGCAACCAGTGGGTTTCACCCGAGAATCCTTATTATCAGGCTACGCTGCCCGTGCCCAAGCGCGATCTCGCCAAGGCACGGCGGCTGATTGCCGAAGCTGGCGTGAAAACGCCCATCGACGTCGATTTCATGGTCGCCAACAACCCCGAGACGCGGCAGGTGGCGGAGGTGATGCAGGCCATGGCTGCGGAAGCCGGTTTTGCCATGAAGATCCGCGTGACGGAGTTCGCCACGTCGCTGAAAGAGGCCGAGGACGGGAAATATCAGGCCTACATGCTGGCCTGGTCGGGCCGCACCGACCCTGACGGCAACCTGTTCATCTTCTCGCGCACGGGCGCGCCACAGAACTATTCGGGCTATTCCAATGCGACCGTCGATGCCGCCATCGACGAGGCGCGCACCAGGAATGATCAGGCCGAGCGCAAGGCGATCTACCTCAAGGCCGCGCAGCAGCTCCTCACCGATGTGCCGATCCTGTATCTGTACCATCGCATTGTCATCATCGCGCACCGCGACCGGCTGGAGGGCTATCAGCAGATGCCGGATGGACTTGTGCGCGTCATCGGGCTGAAGGTGAAGTGACAACCGGGCTGCAAGGCGATCATCCTCAAGGCGATCATCCATGTTCTCGCTGATTTCCCGGCGGCTGATCCAGCTGATCCCGACCATCATCATCGTGTCGATCCTGATCTTCGGGCTGCAGCAACTGCTGCCCGGCGATCCGGCACTGATCATGGCGGGCGAGGAAAAAGACCCCGAGGTCATTGCGCAGATCAGGGCGCAGTACCGGCTCGATCAGCCTATTCCGGTGCAGTACATCTACTGGGTCAAGGGCGTACTGACCGGCGATCTTGGCGAATCCATGCGGCTCAAGGTCTCCGTGTCTGAACTTGTGGCGCAAAAACTGCCGGTGACGCTCCAGCTTGCCAGCATGGCGATGCTGATCGCTGTTCTGATCGGCGTGCCGGCCGGGATCATCTCGGCGGTGAAGAAGGACACGTTCTGGGATTATGCCGTCAATGTCATCTCGCTATGGGGCATATCGACGCCGAATTTCTGGCTCGGGATCATGATGATCTTCCTGTTCTCGGTGCATCTGGGCTGGCTGCCTGCATCGGGTTATGTAAGCCCGTTCGAAGACCCGTGGCTGTCGTTCAAGACCACGATCATGCCGGCCTTCGTGCTGGGCAACTCCATCGCGGGCGTCTTGATGCGGCACACCCGCTCGGCGATGCTGCAGGCCCTGTCGTCTGACTACGTCCGCACGGCCCGCGCCAAGGGTCTGTTCGAGAATGTCGTGGTGATCCGCCATGCCATGCGCAACGCGCTGACGCCGGTGATCACGCTGGGCGCGCTCGAGTTCGGCACGCTCCTGTCCGGCGCTGTGCTGACGGAGCAGATCTTCACCATTCCCGGGTTTGGAAAGCTGATCGTCGATGCGGTGTTCAACCGCGATTATGCCGTGGTGCAGGGCGTGGTCCTCGTCACCTCGGCCACCTATATCGTCCTCAATCTGATGGCCGACATCGGCTATATCCTCGTCAATCCAAGGCTGAGGGCGTGATGTCCGATACCGCCATGCCAGCCGCGAACCAGATCAGCATGGCCGAGACGCCGGGCCGCCGCGCCTGGCGGCGGCTGAAAAAGCGCAAGGGCGCGATGTTCGGCCTCGCCATCATCGTGGCTCTGGTGCTGATGGCGGTGTTCGCGCCGCTGATCTCGCCTTACGATCCGACAAAGCAGAGCTGGACGGCCGTGCGCAAGGCGCCATCGCTGCTGTACTGGCTCGGCACCGATGAGTCAGGCCGCGATCTGTTGTCCCGCATCATCTACGGCACGCGCGCGTCGCTGGCGGCGGGCGTGATCTCCGTCGGCATCGCGATCGCGCTGGGCGTACCTCTGGGGCTGGTCGCGGGCTATGGGCCGGGCTGGCTCGATGCCGTGATCAGCCGCGTGACCGACGCCATGCTGGCCTGCCCGTTCCTCATCCTCGCCATTGCGCTGGCAGCCTTTCTCGGCCCAAGCCTGACCAATGCGATGATCGCCATCGGCATCACCGCAACGCCCATTTTCGTGCGCCTCACGAGGGGGCAGGTCTTGAGCATCAAGGTCGAAGACTATGTCGAATCGGCGCGCGCCATCGGCAACCCCAGATGGCGCATCGCCCTGAAGCACATCCTGCCGAACGTGATGCCGCAGCTTCTGGTGCAGATGACGCTCACGGTCGCCACCGCTGTGATCGCAGAGGCCAGCCTCTCGTTTCTGGGGTTGGGCCAGCAGCCGCCCGCACCCTCATGGGGCTCGATGCTGAATGTGGCGCAACGCTTCCTGACCAATGCGCCGTGGATGGCGGTCTGGCCGGGCCTTGCCATCTTCCTCACCGTGCTGTCCTTCAACCTGCTCGGCGACGGCTTGCGCGACGCGCTCGATCCGCGCGAGCGGGGCTGACTGGGTGTTGTCTTTCATCCGGTGTCATTCCCGGCGGCCTGCAGGGCCGGGAAGGGAATCCACAGCGTTCTTGCCCATTGTAGACGTGTGAAAGGTTGGGTTCCCTTCCCCTTCGCTTCGCTCCGTCCGGGAATGACATCGGGGGTGCCGCTATCTGCCCGAGTCTTGCTCCCGCTCTGCGCATGCACACTGCTTGCCAGGTTCACATCGCGCATGTAGCAATGTCATGAAACCGTCATAAAAACGATCAGGGGAAGCTCGAGAATGACTTCAATCAAGTGGCTGGCGAGCTTCGGATTTGCTGCGGCAATCTTCACAGGCTCGGTGCAGGCTCAAGGCCAGCTCAATCTATATTGTTCGGTCCAGGTCGAATGGTGCCAGGCCATCGCCACCAATTTCCAGCGCGATACCGGCATCACCGTCAACATGACGCAGAAGGGTTCGGGCGAATCCCTGGCGCAACTTCGCGCCGAAGCGCAGAATCCGCGCGGCGATGTCTGGTTCGGCGGAACGGGTGATCCGCACCTGATCGTGGCCGAAGAGGGGCTGTCGGTCGAATACAAGTCCGCCGTCCATGACCAGCTCCAGCCCTGGGCCTTGCGCCAATATGCGGCCGCCAAGGGTCGCTCGGTCGGCGTCTATTCTGGCGCTGTCGGCTTCGGCTACAACAGCGAACTGCTGGCCAAGAAAAACATTCCCGCGCCAGCCTGCTGGGCCGACCTGACAAAGGCCGCTTACAAGGGCGAAATCCAGGTCGCAAACCCCAACTCGTCGGGCACGGCCTATGTCATCATCGCCACGCTGGTGCAGTTGATGGGCGAGGACAAGGCT
>JANMHN010000225.1:0-2397 GCA_031375185.1 Allobosea sp.
CGACAGATGGACCGGTTTCAGTTCCTTCGGCGTTGCGTTGAGCCCGGCACCGGTCGGGTCGATCAGGCCCTTCTGGTCCAGATGCTTCTCGATCCCGGCAATGCCGATGTTGTCGATGTTGGCAAAGCCGAGCACATGGGCAGCTGCCTTGCCGTTGGGATAGACGCGCTTGTTTTCCGGCACGAAGCCGACACCGGGGATTCCGAGCCGGTGGACTTCGGCCTGCTGGCGCGGCGAAATCTCGCGCTTGACCCAAACGAAGCCCCTGCGCCGCTCGAAGCGGTCCCGCAGGTCCTTGGCATTGATCTCCGGCAGGACTGCGGTGAGGAGTTCAACCGCCTCGTCCTTGTCAAGGATCTTGCGTGGTTCGGCAAAGACCGAAACGGTGCGGACATCGGTGGCCAGAACCTCGCCGTTGCGGTCAAGGATGTCGGGCCGTGCGGCGGAGGTCGCATCAGCGGTGGCACGCCTCAATCCCACAGGCTCGTCAGGGGCGAGGGCGAGATAGACCAGCCGTCCCGACAGTGTCAGGAACAGGCAGCCGAAGCACAGGATGACCAGGCCGACACGGGCCTCGCTCTTGTCCTTGCTCATTGAGAACAATGTTCGCATCAGGCCGCCGAACCGCTGCCCAAGCCTGCGACGTGGTTTTTGCGGGGGCATCTGGATCATGCTGCTATCGCCATGAGGGTGCTGATCTGCATCGGTGGTCATGGCGGCCCCTTACTGCTGCAGCCGCATCGGAGGACGCGGTGTCGTGGTGGAAGCTGTCGCGCTGGCCAGGACCGGGACCGAACGTGGCGGAACCGGGCGGATGGAAGCAGCTGCGCCACTGAGCGCGCCGACAAGCTGGCGTGGTCCTGTCTGGCTGCCTGCCGTCTGGCGCGGCGTGATGGCCGCAGGGCGTGGTGCCGCCGCCGTTGCCGCGCGCGGCTGCACGGGTCGCGGGGTCGCGGCGACCGGCAGGCGCGGCGCGCTGCGCACGATGCTTGCTGTCGGCGCATCATCGCGCATCAGGCCGAGTGCTTCGAGCTTCTGGCCGATGCCGTCCACTTTCGGACCCTTGGTGGGAATGTCGGCAAAGCGCGCAAGCTGGGTCGAGGCGAGCGGCTGGAGGCTCAGGTGCCGTTCGCTCAACATTTGAAGACGGTCAGGACGGTTGAGGTGCTGCCACTCCGCCTTGAGCACGGCGATGGCCTCGCGCTCTTTCTGGACGTGCTGCTTGAGCTTGGTCAATTGTTCGCCGTGATACAGCGTCTCGTACTTGATGGTGTAGGCATACATGGCGGACGAGATCAGCGCGCCGATGGCGATGACATGGAAAACCCTGATCATCGACGCCCCCGCCGGTCCGAAGTCTTGCCCGGTTCCGGCGCTGGCCTGCCGGTCTTTGGCTTGTGCCGCACGCTCTGCTCGGGCAATTCGGCCAGCGCGCTGACGTCGCTGTCCAGCGGGCGCACCGGAGCCTTTGTCCGTGTGGCCACACGCAGTTTCGCCGAGCGCGCACGCGGATTTGCGGTGATTTCCGCGTCCGACGCGGTGATCACGCCGCGATGCACCAGCGCGAAGGTCGGTGCATCGACCGTTGCCTGCGGTTCAAAGCGTGAAAAGCCTCCCCCGGCACGACCGGAACGACGCTGCAGGAACTGCTTGACGATGCGGTCTTCAAGGGAATGAAAGCTGACCACGACAAGGCGTCCGTCGGGTTTCAGGGCCTCTTCTGCGCCATGCAGCGCCCGGACCAATTCGCCAAGTTCGTCATTCACCGCAATGCGCAGCGCCTGGAATGTGCGGGTGGCGGGGTGAATGCCGCCAGGTTCGGCCCAGACCACGCTGGCCACGACATCCGCGAGTTGCTTGGTCGTGCGGATGGGTTCGACGCGGCGCGCTTCCAGAATGGCACGAGCCACGGCGCGGGCGCGGCGCTCTTCGCCATAATGATAGATGATGTCGGCGAGATCAGCCTCCTCGCCCTCGTTGACGAGGTCGGCGGCGCTCTGGCCCGATGCGGCCATACGCATGTCGAGCGGACCATCGAAGCGGAAGGAAAAACCACGTTCCGCCTGATCAAGCTGCATCGACGAGACGCCGATGTCGAGCACGATGCCATCGAGATGCGCAAAGCCTGCATCGCGCGCTTCCGCCGCCAGATCGCCAAATGTTGCCTCGATCAGGGCAAGCCGTCCTGCCGATTGCGCGACAAGATCATAGCCCCCTGCAATCGCCGTGGGGTCGCGGTCAAGCGCGATGACCTTGACATCCGCTGCGGCATCGAGAATGGCCCGCGTGTAGCCACCGGCTCCGAAGGTGCCATCAAGGATGCACGAGCCGGGCCTGATGCCAAGGGCCGTGACGGCCTCTTGCAGAAGCACGGGCGCATGACGGGCCGGTCCGCCA
>JANMHN010000237.1:0-3741 GCA_031375185.1 Allobosea sp.
CCCGATCCCATCCCGAACTCGGCCGTTAAACTCTTCAGCGTCGATGGTACTGTGACTTAAGTCCCGGGAGAGTAGATCGTTGCCGGGCCTGTCAAGAACAATTCTCTTCATGATTTCAACATGCAGGCGGCTTCTTGCCGCTGTTCGTCGTTTTGACGCGGGGTGGAGCAGCCCGGTAGCTCGTCAGGCTCATAACCTGAAGGTCATCAGTTCAAATCTGGTCCCCGCAACCAAACAAGCCCCGTGATCATGTCACGGGGCCTTTTTGTTTGTCGAAACGGCTCGATATCATGTCAGTGCAGCAATGACTGAATTGACATTGGTGACCATCGCCACGTTCTGAAGCGCATAGTTGATCGAGGCACGGTGCCAGTCGGCATTCATCGTCGAACAGCCATCTTCCGGTATGACCATGACATAGCCTTTGTCGGCACCGGTGCGGGCCGTGTGCTCGACCGACATGTTGGTCCACGCACCTGTTTCGATGATGATATCACGGCCTGTCGCCTTCAAAATGGTTTCCAGGTTGGTGCCTTCCCACGCGCTCATCCTATTCTTGCGGATGATGTGATCTCCAGGCATCGCTTCAAGACCCGGCACGGGCTCGGCACCCCATGTCCCTTCAACCAGTGCGTTGGCATCGATGGAGCCTTCAAAGAGGGGCGCGTTCAATGTCATGTCGCGTCCATCGGCGCGGCGACAGAACCAGACGTGGATGATCGGAATGCCAAGCCGCCGGCAATGTGCGGCAAGGCGTGCGGCATTCTGAATGGCGTTCTGCTCACGGCAATGCAGCGGCGAGCCGGTCGAGGCAAAGGCTCCGCCATCCATCACAACGTCGTTCTGCATGTCCTGGATGATCATCGCGCAGCGTGACGCATCAAGATGCAGTCCTGATGATGCTGCGGATGGTTTCACTTGCGCTGATGATGTTGCCGCCTGAACGGCAGCCGGGGAGATTTGGGCAGCATCTGCTCTCGTGATGGCCTGCGGTCTCATGAACGGTTCATTGCGGGGACCGATCTTCGTCTGCACCGCATAAACGGACGTGGTGGCGCAGACATAAAGTGTCCGCCAGTCAGGTCCACCCCAATGCAGGTTGGACGCAAGTTCGGGAATCGAGAGCTTGCCGATGTGCCGGCCATCAGGCGCGTAGATCCAGAGCCCGCCAGGCGCGGTCACCCAGATGTTGCCGTCCGTGTCGCATTTCATGCCATCAGGAACACCCGGCTTCAGCATGTCGCTGATGCCGGCGGCAAAAACGCGGCCATTCGCAAGCGAGCCGTCAGGCTTCACATCGAACACGCGGATGTTGGTCTGTTCGGTGTCGTTGATATAGAGCCTGCTCTCGTCAGGCGAAAAGCACAAACCGTTGGGCTGTGAAAACAGATAGCGATCAACGACGAGCTGCGGTTCGGCTGGTGGTTGCCGCAAGGTGCCGGTTGGTGCAACGCGGAAAACACCTTGCCAGCCAAGCGCCCGCGGCCGTTCGACGCCATAAACCGGCATGCGGCCATACCAGGGATCGGTGAAATAGATCGAGCCGTCCGATCTGACGCAAAGGTCATTCGGGCTGTTGAGCTCGCGGCCCTCGAAATGACTGGCCAGCACCTCCCTTGTGCCATCGGGCCGCAAGCGCACCAGCGAGGATGTGGAATGCTCGCATGCCAGCAGGTTCAGGTCTGCATCATAGCTCAATCCATTGGCCTTGTTTGACGGACGCAGAACCTCCCGCACGCCAGAGCGGTCGAGGCGTCGGCGGACATCTCCGGGCATATCGGAAAAAAGCAGGTACTGATCTACCGGATGCCAGATCGGACCTTCGGTGAAGATGAAGCCGCTCCCCATCTGTCGAACCGGGGCGTGTTCGTCGACGAGACGCCGAAAGGCTGCATCAAGTGCCTCATGTGCCATGGAATATTCCTCTACTGTCCGCGCGCCATCCGGAGACTGGCGGTAGCATCTTTGGTCGTCATTGCGAGCGCAGCGAAGCAATCCAGCATCGCGGCGCACAAAGACTGGATTGCTTCGCCGCGCTCGCAATGACGGTTGATTTCGTACGCCTTACATCGGGAACCAGTCGCGCCGCTGAACGGTCTGGCTGACCGGGCCGGGAACCACCATGTCGAGCCGCCCGATGACCTGGCCGCGCTCGATCTTCGCAGGCTTGTCATGCACAGGCAGCAGGAATCTGGAGGAGTTCAGCAGCTTCTTGACCGCTGCCTTTTCCGAACGCTTCGAGCCGGCATGGTTTCCCGTGACCTGGATTTCGTGGGAATAGATCACATGGTACGGATCGATGATCTGGTCATTGAAGTCATAGATCACGTCTCCACAGATCGTGGCCAGCCCTTCGGCCGTCTCGACATGAATGTTCATCGAGCCTTCGGTATGAGCGTTGGCGGCTTCCATGTAGACACCGGGAATCAGTTCGATCGGGCCTGAAAGTTCGAGATCCTCAAGCCTGAGTGCATGCCGGGTGTGCAGGCGCTCGATCAGGTGCTGGATGTCGGGCTTGGGGTATTGCGGGTGCATCAATCCTGACACGGAGCATTCAAGTTCGCGCCGGTTGATGACCACGGTGGTGTTCATCGAGAAATGATCATCCTTGCCGGCATGGTCGATGTGCAGGTGTGTATGGCAGACATAGCGGACATCGTTCATCTTGACGCCGTGCTTTGCCAATTGGTTCTGGATCATGTTCTCGTGAAACTGCAGGCCGCGCATGCCGAGCGTTTCCATGATGGCGTTGTCGCGGTAGCCGGTGTCGACAACGATCGGATACTGCCCGCCGAGGATCAGGAACCCGTAGGTGTGGACGCGCTTGGTGCGCCCGCAATCCTTGCCAAGAACCAGAAAGCTCGATTCAAGTTCGATGTCGCCATAGTCCAGAACCCTGATTTCGAGCGCCATGTGTTGTTCTCCCTCATGTCACAGCCGGTAGACCCGGCATGCCGTGTCGTGAAAAATGGCTTGCTGTTCGGCATCGCTGAGCCCACTTGCTCCTCGCCGATGCGCCGCAATCAGGGCTGCATATGTGCTCCACAGCTTCTCGATCGGAAAGTTCGAGCCAAAAAGGCAACGATCTGCCCCGAAAAGTCTGATGGTCTCGCTGATCAGCCAACCAATATGGGCCGGATCATTGCGGTGGATGAACGTGCCGAAGCCGGACAGTTTCGCGACGACGTTGGGTTCATTCGCCAGAAGGCCCATCTGCCGTTGCCAGATTGCACGGCCGGCATCGCTCGGGTCTTCCAGCATGCCTGCATGTTGCAGGACAAACGTCACGTTCGGGCATGAGCGCGCCAGTTCGGCAGCGCCGTGCATCTGCGAGGCAAAGACCTGTAGATCGAACGACCAGCCATAATCTGCCAGCCGTGCGATATTCTTTTGGACAACTGGATGTCGGCACAGGTCCGGATCCCTGGCAAAGCGGTAAAGCTCGGTTTCGTGCCAGTGGAACTGCTGGCGGATGCCACGCATGCGGGGATAGCGCGCCAGCCTGTCAAGCTGGGGCCGCACATCCGGCACGCTCATGTCGGCATAGCCGATGATGGCATGTGGCCATCCTGTCTCAAGGGCGACGCTCTCGACCCAGCCAACCTCGGCCTCGGCGCGCTCCGGCGGCCAGTTGGCCTGGACATATACGGATTTGGTGACACCGCTTCCGGCGATGTCATCAAGATACTCGGCCATGGTGTAATCGCGGCGGATCGGCTCGTAAGGCCCGAAGATGCGCGG
>JANMHN010000277.1:0-2199 GCA_031375185.1 Allobosea sp.
CCCTGCCCTGATCGCGGTCAAGGCCCCCAAGGAATTCCGGGCGGAAATCGGAGACATGATCTCGTTCAGCGTCAAGCCAGCCATTTGCCACCTGTTCGATCATGCCACGGGGCAAAGGCGGCTGTCTTGAACAGATCTGGCAAATGGGCACGCAAACATAACATCTGACGGGGAGTTGCCGACACGACTGTCACGCATTTTCACAACGAGAACCGGACGAGACACTCAACCCCGGCACATTTATCCAGCGACAAACATCCAGGACACAACTGGGCCATCAGGGAAGGACTCTGCGGCCCAAATTCAACAAAGGGAGCTACAAGATGATCAACAGAACATTCGCTGCAAAAATACTTGGTGCAGCAGCCATTTCACTGATGATGTCGGTTTCGGCACACGCAGCCTGCGCCTTTCAGAACACTGTGCCGGTCAAGTCCCTTTCGGCAGCCTTCGAGGCATGGAAGGCCGTGACAACGGCGATGGCAGAATGCGGCAATGTCCAGGCTGAACTCGACCAGACATTCCGCACCAAGCAGCCCGCAGCCTTTGCTGCCAACCCGTCGCTCTATCACATAGGCGGCGTGTCCAATGGCACGCTCGTGCCTCTTGTCAATGCAGGCACCATTCGTCCGCTTGATGACCTGATCGCAAAGCATGGCAAGAACCTGACCCCTAACCAGTTGATCAAGATCGATGGCAAGACGATGGCCGTGGCCATGATGGTCAACGCCCAGCATTTCATGTTCCGCGAGGATCTGTTCAAGGAACTGGGGATCGAAGCGCCCAAGACCTATGACGACGTGCTTGCTGCCGCCGCCAAGATCAAGGCGTCCGGCAAAATGCAGTTTCCGCTCGGCGCCACCATGAAGTCCGGGTTCGACATCAGCATTGATTTCATCAACCTGTTCTTCGGCTATGGCGGCGTTCCAACCAAGCCCGACAACACCCCCAGCATCAATTCGGAAGCCGGCGTGAAGACGCTTGAGATGATGAAGAAGCTGTCCGCCTTCATGGATCCGGAGTTCCTCGTTTCGGACTCCACCGTCGTCCAGAAACAGTTCCAGCAGGGCAAGATCGCCATGGCGAACCTCTGGGCCTCGCGTGCAGGCGCGCTGGATGATCCAAAGGAAAGCCAGTTTGTCGGCAAGATCGCCATGGCAGCCGCACCAGCAGCCATGGCAGGCGGCAAGCCGGCCACGATGCTGTGGTGGGACGGTATGGTGTTTGCCAAGAACATCTCCGATGCCGAAGCCGATGCGGCGTTCCGCGTGGCGATGGAAGGCATCGATGAAGAGATGGTCAAGGCCAACAACAATGCCGCTGTCTGGCTGCTGAAGGGCTTTGCGCCGGGCCGTCTGGCACAGGGTGCCATCGCATCGGCCAATGGCGGCGCACCCAACTACCCGTCCACGACCCAGATGGGCATCATTCAGGCGGCCATCGGCGAAAAGGCGGCTGACTTCATGACCGGCAAGACAACCGCGACCGAGACGCTGGCGGCCATCGAAGCAACCTATCTGACCAAGGCAAAGGAAGCCGGGCTCGTCAAGTGAACTGAAGCATCACCAGGGCGGCCCACACCAAGGATCGCCCTGGATGACCATCGCGAGCAGCATCCTTCAACCCTCGGCCGATCGGAGACCTGACCATGAAAGCGCGCACATTTGCGATGTTCGTCGCCCCATCGGTCGTGCTGATGCTGATCTTCATCGCATTGCCGCTCGTGAGCGTGTTCGTGCAGAGCTTTTACAGCACACAGCAGGTGTTCGAGCAGGTTCAGGTCGAAAGCTGCACGCCGGGTTTCATCAGCCAGACCTGCACGACCGAAATCCGCTCCCGGCAGGTGCTGGATGCAGCGGGCAAGCCGGTGACAACAACGAGCTTCGTCGGATTTGCATCCTATCACGAGCTGCTCAAGCCTGATGTTGTCGCCAAGGCGTTTTCAGCCGGTGGCGGCGGCCTGGCCGCCGTGATGAACATCGATTTTTACAAGGCGCTGCGGTTCACGCTCTCCTTCACGCTGATCACGCTGCCGCTCGTGATCGGGCTTGGGCTGCTCATCGCCATCGCTGTCAACAATGTGACGCGAGCTGTTCGCGGCCCCCTGATTTTCGTCTCGCTTCTGCCGTTCATCGTCACGCCCGTGATTGGCGCGCTGTCGATCCGCTGGCTGTTCATCGGCGATGGCATCCTGACGGC
>JANMHN010000364.1:0-10828 GCA_031375185.1 Allobosea sp.
TGGGGCGTGCTGATCGCGGATGGCGCACGCAACATCCAGAACGCCGAATGGCTGCTGTTCTTCCCCGCCTTGTTCCTCGTCTCGACGCTGTTTGCGTTGAACTTCCTCGGCGACGGCCTGCGCGACGCGCTTGATCCGAAGGACCGGTGATGGGGGATTTGTGCTGCCCTCTCCCTCGGTCCCTCTCCCTGAGCGGGAGAGGGAGGGCGCACGCCGGAACGTTCCCCTCTCCCGCTCAGGGAGAGGGGCCAGGGGAGAGGGCTCGCGCCGCATGACCGAACCCATCCTCACCTTCCGCGATGTCGCCATCCGCTTTCGCACCAATGACGGCATGGTCGAGGCGGTCAACGGCTCGAATATCGACGTCTTCCCAGGCGAATTCGTCGCCATTGTCGGCGAGTCGGGCTCGGGCAAGAGCCAGAGCGTGATGGCGGCCATGGGCCTGCTGGCGCAAAATGGCGAGGTCACCGGCTCGATCCGCTATCGCGGGCAGGAGATTGTCGGCTTGGCGAGTGGCCAGCTCAACAGGCTGCGCGGGGCCAAGCTCTCGATGATTTTCCAAGAGCCGATGACGTCGCTGGACCCGCTCTACAAGATCGGCAGCCAGATCGGGGCCACCCTGCGCCGGCATCAGGGCATGGACCGCGCGCAGGCACGGGCGCGGGCACTGGAACTGCTCAAGCTGGTCAGCATCCCCAAGCCCGAAGAGCGGCTGGATTCCTATCCGCACGAACTGTCCGGCGGGCAGCGCCAGCGCGTGATGATCGCCATGGCGCTGGCCAACAACCCCGACATCCTGATCGCGGATGAGCCGACCACGGCGCTTGACGTCACCATCGAGGCCGAAATCCTCGCGCTGATCGCTGAACTGCGCCAGCGGCTCGGCATGGCGGTGGTGCTGATCACCCATGATCTGGGCATCGTGCGGGCCTATGCAACTTGCGTCTACGTCATGCGCAGCGGCGAGATCGTCGAGCACGGCGAAGCCAAGGCCATCTTCGCCGCGCCCAAGCACCCGTACACGCAGATGCTGCTGGGCGCGGAGCCTGAGGGGCGGAAGGAGCCGCCGCCCGCTGATGCGCCTGTCATGATCGACGCACGGGACGTGCGCGTGACATACCGCATGACGCGCGGCTTCCTCGGTCGCCAATCATCCGATGTGAAGGCAGTGGACGGCGTCAGCCTCACGCTCCGGAAAGGCCAGACCATCGGCATCGTCGGCGAGTCCGGCTCCGGCAAATCGACGCTCGGCAAATCGATCCTGAAACTCGCACCCGCCACCGGTTCGATCACCTTCGCGGACAGGGCACTGCTGCCGCTCAGCCGGGAGCAGATGCGGCCCCTGCGCAATCAGTTGCAGGTGGTGTTCCAGGATCCGTTCGGCTCGCTCTCTCCACGCATGAGCGTCGGCGACATCATCACCGAAGGGCTCCTGGTGCATGAACCCGCCCTCACCCGCAAGGACCGCGACGCTCGCGCAGCGCAGGCACTGAGCGAGGTGCAACTCGATCCGGCGATGCGCAACCGCTACCCGCATGAGTTCTCCGGCGGCCAGCGCCAGCGCATCGCCATTGCCCGCGCCATGATCCTGAAGCCCAACGTCGTCATCCTCGATGAGCCGACCTCGGCCCTCGACCGCACGGTGCAGAAGGCCATCGTCCTGCTGCTCAAGGGCTTTCAGGACAAACACGGCCTGTCCTACCTGTTCATCAGCCACGACCTTGCCGTGGTGCGCGCCATGAGCGACACCGTGATGGTGATGAAGGACGGCAAGGTGGTGGAGGCCGGGCCGACGGACGCGATCTTCGATGCCCCGTGCGAGGCGTACACGAAGAAGCTGATCGCTGCGGCGCAGAAGGGGTGATGTCCTTGCTTGGTGTCATCCCCGGCGCGCCGCAGGCGCGGGAAGGGGATCCATCTTGCCTAAAAGCCCCTTGGTAGATCCCCTTCCCGGCCCTATGGGCCGCCGGGGATGACACCCGCGGACAGACCGAAACTCGATGACTACCCTTGACCGCGCGCCCCGATCCCGCGACCTTGATGACGAACGCTCACAGGAATCCCCATGTCCCGCATTGTCTACGTCAACGGCAGCTATCTTCCCGAGGAACAGGCCACCATCTCGATCTTTGACCGCGGTTTCATCTTTGCCGACGGCATCTATGAGGTGTCAGCCGTGATCAATGGCAAGCTGGTCGATGTCGAGGCGCACATGGCGCGGCTGGAGCGCTCATGCGGCGAGATCAACCTCGCGCTGACATGGACGCGGGCCGAGATCATCGCCATCCATCACGAACTGATGAGGCGCAACAATCTGACCTCGGGCGGCATTTACCTACAGGTCACGCGCGGCGCGGCAGACAGAACCTTCACCTTCCCCGCTGGCATCAAACCGTCGCTGGTGATGTTCACGCAGGCGCGGGCGATGAACCGCGAGGTCTCGAAGGGCTACAAGCTGCTCAGCGTGCCTGACATGCGCTGGAAGCGGCGCGACATCAAGAGCGTCGGGCTGCTGGCACAGGTGCTGGCCAAACAGGCCGCAGCCGAGGCGGGCTGCGACGAGGCGCTGATGATCGAGGACGGGGTGATCACCGAAGGCGGCTCCTCGACGGCGTGGATCGTCAAGGGCAGGACGCTGATTTCGCGGCCATTGTCCACGGCGGTTCTGGCGGGCATCACCCGCAAGGCAATGCTGACCTATGTTGCCGAAAGCGGTTTCACCTTCGAGGAACGCGCCTTCACGTTGGAGGAAGCGCTGGAGGCGGACGAGGTCATCATCACGGCGGCGACGGCGCTGATCATGCCCGCGACGGAAATCGACGGGCAGTCCATTGGCGGCGGCCAACCCGGACCGGTGGCGCGCAGGCTGCGCGACATCTATTTCGACCTGGCCGAAGACGGTGGGGCACTGGGGTGAATGCGATCAGCGGCTCCCGGATGCAGCCCGCCCGTTGACACGCGCAAGAACGGCTGCGGGGGACGCGTAGGCTTCATTGAGGGCGACGGACCAGTAGCGCAGTTCCTCAAGTGGAATGCGCGCGCCGGTCACGGCGCAGCGGACATACTGCCCCTGCTTGAGCACGACGAATTCGCCATCTCCATAGTCGATCACAGCTTCCTGGCCGCCCAGGAATGACCCTTCATGACGATTCATTGCGCAAGCCCTCAACATTTGCGAGACTTGAAACTATCACGGTGCATGACGGGCGGGAAACCTTTTCAGTGGCGCGTATGTCAAAGTCCTTTTTCACAACAGCCCGCTCTCTTGCTGCTGTCGTGCTTGCTGCTGTCTTGCTTGCTGCTGTCCTGGCAGCATGTCTGACCTCGTCAGGCGCATCGCTGGCACAAGAGCATCGGCCCACGAGGCATGAGACCGTGATGATCGGCACGGAAGACGTGCAGCTCGTGGCTGTACTTTACAGGCCCTCAGGGCCTGGTCCGCATCCCGCCGTCATCGCGCTGCATGGTTGTGGCGGGCTGTTCAACGCGGCGGGCAACCCGTCCGCCCGGCACGCGGACTGGGGCGAACGCCTGGCTGCACGGGGCTTCCTTGTGGTGATGCCGGACAGCTTCAAATCACGCGGTCTTGGCTCGCAATGCGGTGTCCTGAACCGCTCCGTGCGCCCTGGACGCGAGCGTGTGGGCGATGTGCTCGCCACGAAAGTGTGGCTTCAGGCGCGGAGCGATGTCAAGGCCGCGTCGATCTCGTTGCTGGGATGGTCGAATGGCGCGTCGACCGTACTGGCTGCCGTCCGCAAGGACCGCAAGCCCGCAGACCTGGCGCCTGATCTGGCACGGGCCGTGGCGTTCTATCCAGGCTGCCGAATCCAGGCTGAATCGCCGAATTTCAGCACGCGCATGCCGCTTCTGATCCTGATCGGCGAGGCGGATGACTGGACCCCGGCCGCGCCCTGCATACAGTTGGCACAGACTGCAGCGGCACGGGGCGAGGCTGTCGACATCAAGCTGTATCAGGGCGCATTCCACGACTTCGACCATCCGGGCCGTCCCCTCACCCAGCGCAGCGATCTGGCCTTCACAGCCAACGGCAGCGGCAAGGCAACGACCGGAACCAATCTGGCCGCACGTGAGGATGCACTCGAAAGGGTACCTAGCTTTCTGGCCAGGTGATGTGCAACTGATCGGCAACTGATCAGCGTCTCATTTTTTCAAGAGCGCATCGAAGATGCTCTGGAAACCGGCCTGATTCTGGTCCTGCACCTGGCGACCGGTGTTGAACATGTTGGTGAGAGCTTCAAGCCCTGCCGCCATCGGGTCAGCCTGCTGGGAACCCTGCTGGCCGGGCTGCTGCTGTCCGCCCATCATCCCGCCAAGAAGTCCACCCAGCATCCCGCCAAGCCCTCCCTGTGCGCCGCCGGATGACCCACCACCGGGCATGGCACCGCCGCGCTGCCCGCCAAGCATGCCACCTATCAGGTCACCAAGCGGGTTGCTGCCCATTGGATTGGACTGTGGTTGGCCGCCCATGCCGCCACCACCACCACCCGGCATCATGCCTTGCGCAAGCTGGCCGAGCAGGCCGCCGAGGCCCTGGTTGTTGGCGGATTTGAACAGCCCGCCCATGATCATCGACGCCACCACCGGCAGCATCGCCTTGATGATCGCGGATGAGACACCGCTGGTCGCGGCGGCCTGCTGCGCCACCGCGCGGCTGACCTCCTTGGAGCCGAAGAGCTGGCCCAGAACCTGGTTGCCTTCCTGCTGGAGATGGTCGGGAATGCCATCATGGTTGGCATCGACGAAGGCCTGCTGGCCAGCCCGCGCGCCCGTCATCATGCCGGCAAGCTGGGACAGCATGTCCGGCGACTGCGCCTTGTTCTGCAGGCCCATGGAAAAAGCGGGCAACAGGGCTTCCAGAGCGTCATGTGTCTGGCCCTGCGAGAGGCCAAACTGGTTCGACAGATTGTTGACGGCCCTGCCGCCCTGTGCCGCCTGCATGATCTCGAAAAGGTTCATCATCGGAAGAATTCCTTGCCAATGGCCAGAGACTGGACGCCACCTCTTCATCATTACGAGAAGCCAGGCCCTGCCGCAATGCCGCAACTGGCGCACACAACTGGCGCACATCTTGAAACGCGCTTATAGCAGGCCATAAGATCGTTTGCGTGAACGTCGCCATAGGTTGTCCGTGCTGCACATCTCAACGAGGGGCGAGGCCCCGAAGCTGTCATTTTCCGATGCCCTGCTCGCAGGCCTTGCGCGCGACGGCGGGCTTTATGTACCGGAAAGCTACCCGCGCCTGCCGACCGCGACGATCGCGGGCTTTGCCGGGCAGCCCTATGTCGAGGTTGCCAAGACGGTGATGGGCGCGCTGACGGATGGCGATTTCGCAGCCCCCGTGCTGGGACGGATGATCGACCGGTCCTATGCCACATTCCGCCACCCGGCCGTGTGCCCGCTGGTTCAGATCGGTGACAACCTGTTCGTGCAGGAGCTGTTCCACGGCCCCACGCTCGCCTTCAAGGATGTGGCGATGCAGTTGCTCGGGCGCATGATGGACCATGTGCTGACCGAGCGCGGCCAGCGCGCCACGATTGTCGGGGCCACCTCCGGTGACACCGGCGGGGCGGCGATCGAGGCCTTCAAGGGCCTGAAGCAGGTCGACATCTTCATCCTTTATCCGCATGGCCGGGTCTCTGACGTGCAGCGCCGCCAGATGACAACCGTGGATGCGCCCAACGTGCATGCCCTCGCCATCGACGGCGATTTCGATGATTGTCAGGCGCTGGTGAAGGGCATGTTCAACCACCATGCCTTCCGCGACGAACTGGGCCTGTCTGGTGTCAATTCGATCAACTGGGGGCGCATTTCGGCGCAAGTCGTGTATTATTTCACCGCCGCCGCGGCGCTGGGCGGGCCTTTGCGCCCGATTTCATTCTCGGTTCCCACCGGCAATTTCGGTGATGTGCTGGCCGGTTGGGTCGCCAAGCAGATGGGGCTGCCCATGGGCCGCCTGATGGTGGCCACCAACCAGAACGACATTCTGGTCCGTACCCTGCAGTCGGGCTCCTACCATGTGACAGGCGTGACACCAACCTCCTCGCCCTCCATGGACATCCAGGTGTCCTCCAATTTCGAGCGCCTGCTGTTCGAGGCCCATGGGCGCGATGGCGCTGCTGTCCGCCGCCTGATGGCAAGCCTTTCGCAATCGAAGCGGTTTGAGGTGGACGACGCGGTCCTGGCCCGCATCCGGGGCGAGTTCGATGCGGCGGCTGTCAGCGAGGCGGCCACCACCGGGGAAATCGCGACCGCGTGGCGCGAGGCCGGCTATCTGCTTGACCCCCATACAGCCATCGGTGTCGAAGCGGCACGGCACAGCCTGAAGGCTGACCCGCGCACCCCCGTCGTCGTGCTGGGCACGGCCCATCCCGCCAAGTTCCCGGCGGCTGTGAAGGCTGCTTCCGGCATTCACCCCGCACTTCCCGCACATCTGTCGGACCTGATGGAGCGCGAGGAGCGGTTTTCCCGCCTGCCCAACTCAGCGTCCGACATCGAACGCCATATTCGCCATTACGCACGCGCCGTGCGTGGAGCCGCAGCATGACCGCCCTGAAAATGTCTCCCGTCAACGCGCCGGCCTTCGTGATGCCGGGTGATGAAGGCGTCACCATCACCACGCTGCCATCGGGCATCCGGATCGTGTCGGAGCGCATGAACCATGCCTCCACCGTGTCGCTCGGCGTCTGGATCAGCGCTGGCTCGCGCGATGAGACGGCCGACCAGCACGGGCTGGCGCATCTGCTCGAACACATGGCGTTCAAGGGCACGGCACGGCGCTCGGCACGGCAGATCGCGGAAGAGATCGAGGCGGTGGGCGGCGACATCAACGCTGCGACCAGCATCGAATACACCTGCTACACGGCACGGGCCCTGGAGGAAGACCTGCCTCTTGCCGTCGACATTCTGGCTGACATCCTGCTCAATTCCAGCTTTGCGGACGAGGAACTGGCCCGCGAACAAGGGGTGATCCTGCAGGAGATCGCGGCAGTCGAGGATACGCCCGATGATCTGGTCTATGACCTGTTCATGGCGCGCGTGTTCGCCGACCAGCCGCTTGGCCGCGCCATCCTGGGCACGCCCGAGACGGTGGGTGGCTTTGATGCGGCTTCGATCCGCGCCTATCTTGCGCGTCACTACACAGGCGGGCGCATGGTGATCGCGGCAGCGGGTGCTGTCGATCATGCAAGGCTGGTGGAGCTAGTGACGGCAGCCTTTGCATCCGTGCCCCACGGCATCGTTGTCGATCCGAAGCTCAGCCACAATGCGACCTACACCGGCGGGGATGTCAGGCGGGTCGACAAGACCGACCAGAGCCATCTCGTGCTGGGCTTCAGGGGCCAGCCTTTCAGCGGCGGCGGGCATTATCCCTTGCAGGTTCTGGCCACCGTCATGGGCGGCGGGCTGTCTTCGCGGCTGTTTCAGGAGGTGCGCGAGGTGCGCGGGCTGGCCTACGCCATCGATGCCTTCCACTGGGCCTTCACCGACACCGGCGTGTTCGGCATCGGGGCGGGCGCCTCCGCCAAGGACATTCCGGAGCTGGTGCGCGTCTGCATGCACTGCCTGCGCGATGCGGGTCAGACCACAAGCGAGGCCGAGGTGCAGCGCGCCCGCGCGCAGATGAAGGTGGGCCTGCTCGGTGCGCTGGAGGCGCCAGGAGGCAGGGTCGAGCAGCTTGCGCGCCAGGTTCTCACATTCGGCCGCGTCATCCCACGCCAGGAAATCGCGGCCCGTATCGATGGGGTTTCGGCGCAGGACGTGCGGGCAGCGGCACTTGGCGTGCTGGCTTCACCACCGACACTGGCCATGGTCGGCCCCCGGATCAAGGCCACCGACCTGAAGCTCGCCGATCTCACGGCGTCCGGCGCGCACTGATCGCTTGCCATGGCCCTTTTCCGTTTCACCGCAGATACGACACCGCGCATCCACATCAAGGGCGATGGCGTCAGCATGCGCGCGCCGATGGCCGATGATTTCGAGGAATGGGCGGCCCTGCGCAGCCGCAGCCGCAGCTTCCTTGAGCCTTGGGAGCCCTTGTGGAGCGACGATGACCTGACGCGGCGCGCTTTCCGGCAACGCGTCAAGCGCGCAGCGGTGGAGAGCGATGCCGACGAGGCCTATGCCTTCCTCATCTTCCGCATGCAGGACCAGGCGATGGTCGGTGGTGTGACGCTTGGGCTGGTGAGGCGCGGTGTGGCGCAGGCCTGCACCATGGGCTACTGGATCGGTGCGCCTTATGCCGGCCAGGGCTACATGACACGCGCGGTCAAGGCCGTCGCGCGCCATGCCTTCGAGGATCTTCACTTGCGCCGCATCGAGGCCGCCTGCCTGCCGTCGAACCAGCGTTCACGCATGCTGCTCGAACGCGTCGGTTTCCAGCGCGAGGGCTTTGCGCGGCAATACCTGTGCATCGCCGGACGCTGGGAAGACCATCTGCTCTACGCGCAGCTTGCCTCTGATCTGCGGCGCTAGGACGTTGCGCACAAAAGTGGCTTCCGGTTTCGTGGCGCAGCAAGGCTCGGGTGATGTGGCCGTGCGGAACCCGGTGGATGCACCTTCGCATGCCTTGCCCTCGCCACGAGGTCTGGCTACGACTGAACACGCGGGCCATGTGATCTTGACAGCACCATCTCGCGCGACCTCACGGTCGCTGACACCAGAGTGACAGGCTTTTCAATCCCGTGCGTTTTTTGAACGTCCTCAGGCATGGTTTCATCAGCCTTCTGCTGCTGGTGGCGCAGGCGCATGTGGCCGCCGCCATCGAGGCGGTGCGCGTGCCTGTGGATGTGCCGGCCCTTGACCTGACAAACGTCGTCACCCGCAACCGTTCCGACGGAGACGTGATCCAGATTTCTACCGCCCCAGGTGCTGACGGCATCGTTCGGCGTATCGCGGTCAGGGCGCGCGAGGCCGGTTCGCGGCCCGAATGGATCGTGTTTGCGCTCAAGAATGATTCAGATGAGCAGATCGACCGGCTGCTGGTGGCGCCCTTCCACCGCCTGATCGGCTCCGGCGTGATCTGGCCAGATCTCGGCTCGTCACGCATCGAGTCTGTCACCGCGAGCCAGGGTGTGCGCCCCGAACGCGAGGAGAGCACCGAGGCCGATGTCTTCCTGATCACGCTTGATCCAGGCGCTACCGTGACCTTCGTGGCAGAGCTGCAGACCAGCAAGCTGCCTCAGCTTTATCTGTGGGAGCCTGACGCCTACCGCCAGAAGCTCAATGGCCTGACGCTCTACAAAGGCATCATCATCGGCATCGCCGGGCTGGTGGCGCTGTTCCTCACCATCACCTTTGTGGTGAAGGGCGCCCTCATCTTCCCCGCCTCGGCGGCTCTGGCCTGGGCCGTGCTGGCCTATGCCGGCCTTGATTTCGGTTTTTTCCAACGCATCTTCCCGCTCTCGCCAACTGCTGAACGTGTCTATCGGGCGGGTGCCGAGGCGGTGCTTGCGGCCACGCTTCTGGTGTTTCTGTTTGCTTATCTCAACCTGGCGCGCTGGCATGTGCGCTATGGACACATCACCGCCGCCTGGCTGATCGGACTTGGCGGGTTGATCGCGCTGGCGGTGTTCGATCCGCCCGTGGCATCCGGGGTCGCGCGCATGTCGATCGCGGCGGTCGCAGCCGTGGGATTCGTGCTGGTGCTGCATCTCGCCAGCCACGGCTATGACCGGGCCATCATGCTGATCCCGACATGGTTCCTGCTGAGCGCATGGGTGACTGCGGCAGGTTTCACGGTGTCGGGCCAGCTCACGCGCGATCTGGTGCCCCCCGCGCTGATCGGCGGCCTGGTTCTGCTAGTGATCCTGATCGGGTTCACGGTGCTCCAGCACGCCATCGCTGGCGGAGGCATGGCATCGGGTGTCATCACCGATGCGGAACGCAAGGCGCTTGCCCTGTCGGGGTCCGGCGATGTCGTGTTCGACTGGGATGTCAGCGCCGACAAGGTCCATGTCTCGCCAGAGCTTGAAACTTCGCTTGGCCTGGCGCGCGGCGCGCTTGAAGGGCAGGCCGTGCGCTGGCTCGACCACCTGCACCCGGCGGACCGCGACAGCTGGCGCATGACGCTGGCCGGGCTGATCGAGCACCGGCGCGGACGCATCAACCTTGACCTGAGACTGCGTGCGGCCAGCGGGCCCTATCACTGGCACCTGATCAAGGCGCGCCCGATCATGGGCTCGGACGGCGAGGTCATCCGCGTGGTCGGTACCATCACCGACGTGACCGATGAGCGGCTGGCGCAGGAGCGGCTGATGCACGATGCCGTGCATGACAACCTGACCGGCCTGCCCAACCGCCAGCTGTTCCAGGACAGGCTGGAAGCGGCCCTGTCGCTGGGGCGTGTCGACGAGGGTGTGCGGCCCACCGTCATCACCATCGACATGGACCGGTTCAAGGAGGTCAATGAATCCATCGGCATGTCTGCCGGTGATTCCATCCTGCTCACCGTGGCGCGTCGGCTGGGCCGCCTCCTGCGCCCCCAGGACACGCTGGCGCGCGTCGGCGGCGACGAATTCGCCATGATCATCCTGTCGGAACGTGACCAGGAACAGCTCGTTAAACTGACCGAACTGATCCGCCGCGCCGTCAACACGCCGATCACCTATGCCGAGCGCGAGATTTTCCTCACGGCCTCCATCGGCATCACGTTTTTCGACGGCACGGTGAACATCAAGCGCGATGATGTGCTGAAGAACGCCGAACTGGCCATGGTGCAGGCCAAGCGCCAGGGCGGAGACCGGATCGAAGCCTTCCGCCCGACGATGCGCACCGACCGGAACGACCGGCTTGCGCTCGAAAGCGACCTGCG
>JANMHN010000369.1:0-1748 GCA_031375185.1 Allobosea sp.
GGCTGCGGCGGCAGCCGACATCCAGCTGTTGATCAGGTTCACGCCCGACGGGTCCGTCAGAACGATCAGATCTGGCGTCTGTCCACGCTCGCGCTGCTGGCGCACGCCTTCAGGCAAAAGCTCTTCCGGCATGGGCGCTGGAAGGCACAACACCATCTGGCGCTGTTCAGCCATCACAGCCGGCAGATTGAGTTCGACCTCGGTCTCGGCCTCGATGCCGGCGACATCGGCGATACGCTGCGGCGAGATCGTGCTCGCCAGCATGGCGTCGGCAAGCTGCGCGCCCTGGGTATAGGCGCTTGCCGTCTCAGGGTTGATCAGGAGCAGGATCTTCGGCGACCCAACAGCCTGTGCCTTGATCAGTTGCAGCAGAAGCAGCGTCTCGGGCGTTCCCTCACGTGCATGCACGAGGATGGTGTCATAGGTGTTGGCCTGCACGGCTTCCGTGGTGGCGCGGATGTCGTTGACCACGCCAAGGGCCGCGCCGCGGCGCATCAGCTCGGCGCAGACGGGAGCCATCGCCGTCGCGTCCTGCGCGACGACGAGCACGCGGGCGATGCCCACCTGTGCTTTTGTCCCTGGCCTGGCCACGAGCCCAGCCCCTGTCTTTTTTGGAGCGGCCACCCGCCGCTCAAGGAAACCAGTCGTGACCAGAGAGTCTAAAATGCAGATTAATTCCTGCCGGATCGCACAGGTGTGGACGCTTTGAAGCGGTTGTGGTGGGTCAGATCATGACAGGCTGGTGAATCAGCGCTGAAAACTCATGATTAATGATCCCACGGCCAGAACATGCCGTTCAGGCAATCAATCAGCGACATATCCAGCCCTTTTCAGCCGCGTGATGGCCAGGTCCAGCGCTGACAGAAACGCTGAACGGTCCTTGGCGGCAAAGGGACGTGGCCCTCCCGTGTTCTGCCCGGCGGAGCGAAGTCCATCCATCAGGTTGCGCGTGGCCAACGTGTTGCCGATGGATTGTTCGGTGAAAACCTTGCCGTTCGGCGCGATCACATCGGCACCAGCCTTGACGCAGCGCGCGGCAAGCGGAATGTCTGCCGTGACCACGATGGCGCCGCGGCAAGCCCTTTCCGCGATCCAGTCATCGGCCACATCAAGCCCCGCCGCCACCACCACTCGCTCGATGCGCGCATCCCGCGGCACCTGGATCCAGCTGTTGGCCACGACAAGGGTTCTCAACCCGTAGCGCTGCGCCACCTTGTAGGCTTCATCCTTGACCGGACAGGCATCGGCATCAAGGTAGATGATGATGGTGTTGGCCTGTGAAGCCTCTGGCATGACAATCTGCGACATGAAGAGGTCCTCGCGCGCCTTGATCACCACGTCAATGTGCATGAGCCCAATATGGGTGCATCATAGGAAACCTCAACGTTGCAGGCGGTGCCGGGCAGTTTCCGGCAAGGACAGGACAGTGCTTCGGGCCGGTGCCCTGTCGGTTGCTCAGGTCTTGAAAAGACAAAGCACCGGGATGGTCATCATGCTGATGAAAGGAGCTACCCGGCCATCATCTACATCATTCCGAATGATCACATGCGGCCCCTGCCATTGGCACCGCACACTGAGAAGAGCTGCTGTGCCGAAGCCGTATTCGGCAAGCTCATGCCCATGGCTTTTTCGCCGTGGAACGCAAGGTTCAGATCCTTCTGGTCCAGTTCGATCCAGAAGCCTGCGTTGAAGATCCGCCTGATCATGCGCCAGCCATGAGCATTGACGATGAGCGCGGGAGGCGAGCC
>JANMHN010000422.1:0-35540 GCA_031375185.1 Allobosea sp.
AGTTGCCGGTGCGGCCTCATCCCGAGATGACTTTCTTCTGCATCCCGACCAGATCGGCAATCCCTGCCTTGGCCAGCGCCATCATGGCCGAGAGCTGGTCTTCGCTGAAAGGCTCGCCCTCGGCGGTGCCCTGCACCTCGACAATGCCGCCCTTGCCGGTAAAGACGAAATTGGCGTCGGTCTGCGCGCCTGAATCCTCGATGTAATCGAGATCGAGCACGGGCTGGCCCGCGACAATGCCGCACGAGACGGCTGCGACATGGTCCTTGAGCGGCTGGCGGCCCTGCAGCATGGCCCGGCCCTCCATCCATTTCAGCGCATCGTGCAGCGCCACCCATGCACCCGTGATCGATGCGGTGCGTGTGCCGCCATCGGCCTGGATGACGTCGCAATCCACCGTGATCTGGCGCTCGCCCAAGGCGCCGAGATCGACCACGGCACGCAGGCTTCGGCCGATCAGCCGCTGGATTTCATGTGTCCGCCCCGAAGGCTTGCCGGTGGTGGATTCGCGCCGTGTCCGCTCCAGCGTGGCGCGCGGCAGCATGGCGTATTCGGCCGTGACCCAGCCCTTGCCGGTGTTGCGCAGCCATGGCGGGGCCTTTTCCTCGACCGTTGCCGCGCACAGCACGCGCGTGTCGCCAAACGTCACCAGGCAGGAGCCTTCCGCATAGCGCACCACGCCGCGCTCGAGCGTGACAGGGCGCATCTGTGTCGGCAGGCGTTTGGACGGGCGCATGTGAACTCCGGTGTGACTTTGCATGACGTGACTTGGCAAGACGTGACTTGGCATGTCTGTGCCGTCTGTAGGCGGCCAGAGGTGGTGAGGCAAGTTGCACCCCGCATGCTTCACCCGAAACGATCAGAATGATCAGGCTTTGTCATGATGATTGAGACGGGCCGGTGTTGACGGATGGTCTCAAAGCCCGAACGATGGAAGAGGTGTCATTTGCGGCGCATCAGGTCTTGCGGTTCAAGTGGCAGGCCAAAAGGGGGCAAGCATGGCGTGGTATTCACAAACCTGGAGCTGGATCGACGGCGAATGGCTGGAGGGCAACCCCGGGATCATGGGTCCGCGCAGCCATGGGGCCTGGCTTGCGTCGACAGTGTTCGATGGCGGCCGGATCTTTGACGGCATGATGCCGGACATGGACAGGCACGCGGCGCGCGTGAACCGTTCTGCGGTCGGCATCGGTCTCAAGGCGACCATGCAGGCGGATGATATCGTCGCCCTGACACGGGAAGGCGTGAAAAAATTTGCGCCCGGCATGCCGCTTTATGTGAAGCCGATGTATTTCGGCGAGGCCGACGGGCCGACCACCATCATCGCAGACCCTGAATCGACCCGCTTCTGCCTGTGCATCTTCGAGGCCACCATGCCGCCGCCGACGGCGGGGTTCTCCGTGACCTTGTCGAAGTTCCGCAGGCCCACACTCGAGAGCATGCCGACCGATTCAAAGGCCGGGTGCCTTTATCCCAACAATGCCCGCGCGTTGAGGGCGGCGAAAGAGGCCGGGTTCGACAACGCGCTGGTTCTCGACATGCTGGGCAATGTCGCAGAAACCACCACCTCCAACATTTTCATGGTCAAGGACGGCGTGGTGAAGACACCCGCCATCAACGGCACCTTCCTCAATGGCATCACCCGCCAGCGCACCATCGCGCTGCTCAGGGCCGAAGGCTACGAGGTCGAGGAAACCACGCTGCGTTACGATGATTTCCAGCAGGCCGACGAGATTTTCTCCTCCGGCAATTACTCCAAGATCATGCCGATCAACAGGATCGACGACCACGATCTGCAACCCGGCCCCGTGAGCCGCAAGGCGAGGGAACTTTACATGGATTTCGCGCTGGGGGCGCTGGTCTAGCTTTCCTCGGCAATCACAGGCTTGCCGCCACGCCGGTCGGGCAGGCGAAGGTCAAAGCCCAGGCGTTTTGCGCTGAGCCAGACCGTGCCGCCATAGGCCGCCATGGCGGATGCGCCGAGAAGGGCCGTGGCTGCGAGCACCTGCTCGCGCGGCAGCAGGCCACCAAGGGCAAGTGAGGGTTCGCGCGCGATCAGCACCCAGATCTCGAAGGCGATGGCCCCTGCGAAGGCTATGATCAGGGCCTTGGCCAATGTGTCCGTCGGGCTGGTCCAGCCTTTGCGGATGGCGAGCGTGTAGAGGATCGCGAGGTTGATCCAGGCTCCGATCGAGGTGGCCAGCGCCAGGCCTGAGGCCCCAAGGCCAAGCGGGATCGTCAGCCCGATCTTCATCATCACGTTGAGGCCAAGAGCCGTCATGGAGGCGATCACCGGCGTGGTGGTGTCCCCGCGCGCAAAGAAACTGGCCACCACCGAACGGATCAGCAGGACCGGGATCAGCCCCAGCGCATAGGCGAACAGAACACGCGACGCCACGTCCGAAGCATTTGCATCGAAGGCGCCGCGCCCGAACAGCGCTGTGACCAGAAGGTCCGGCATGGTCAGGAAAGCCGCGACAAAGGGCAGCGAGAGGATCACCGTCATGCTGATCGCGCGGTTCTGCTCGCGGTTCGCGGCTGCGGCATCCCCGCCGGCGATCAGCCTGCTCATGGTCGGCAAGACCACCGTTCCTGCCGCAATGCCGATCACCCCGACAGGTAACTGATAAATACGGTCTGCGTAATAGATCGCCGAATACGAGCCGGCGGGCAGGAACGAGGCGATGATCATGTCGGCCAGCACGGCGATCTGGACCCCGGCAGAGCCCAACACGGCAGGGCCGAGCGCCTTGAGAAAGTCTTTTACATCCCGGTCAACAGTGGGCCTTGCCAGTGTCGCCATGATGCCGGCCCGGCGGGCTGCAAGGGTCAGCAAGGCCCATTCTAGGACGCCGGCGATGGTGACGCCCCAGGCTGCCGCATGTGCGGCCGAGGGAAACAGGAACGCGACGGCCAGCGCCGCCACGATGGAGAGGTTGAGCAGCACCGGCGCGAAGGCTGCCGCGGCAAACTTGTCATGGGCATTGAGCAGGCCCGCCTGCAGCGTCACCAGCGTGATGAAGAGCAGGTATGGAAAGGCGATGCGCGCCAGGGCTACGGTCAATTCGAGCGCCTGTGGATTGGCACGCTGACCGGGTGCGACGGCGCTGATCAGCCAGGGCATCAGCGGCAACGCGATGGCCAGCACGACAAGCTGAACGATCAGGATCAGCGTGAACACGCGGTCCGCGAAGATCTGCGCCGCTGCCTTCCCGGTCTGTTCCCTGAGCCGCGCATAGGACGGAATGAAGGCGGACGAGAAGGCGCCCTCGCCGAAGATGGCCCTGAACTGGTTGGGCAGCTTCTGCGCTACCACGAAGGCGTCCATCATCTGGCTCGCGCCCAGGATGGCCGCCAGCACGATGTCGCGCACGAACCCCGTGAGGCGCGAGAGCAGCGTGAATCCGCCGACAGAGAGAATCTTCCTGAACATGTCCGGCGGAACCGTCGCGCGGCACGTGTGCGTGGTCAACTGCAACCAGAACCGCGCATGAGCCTCACTCCTTGAGCGCGGCCTGTTTTTGCCGCGCTTCGGCAATGCCCACATGCTCGCCGACAAGATAGAGCGGGCGCCGTTTCACTTCGGCGAAAATCCGGCCGACATATTCTCCGATCAGACCCAGCGAGATCAGCTGGATGCCGGAAAAGAACATGATCGACACGACAAGCGTCGGAAAGCCTGGCAGATCGGTGCCGAAGAACAGCGTCCGCAAGGCATAGAACAGGGCGGCCAGCGTCGACATCACGGCGATCAGGACGCCCATGTAGGTGGCGATCTTCAAAGGCACGGTCGAGAACGACGAAATGCCGTCGAAGGCAAAGCTGAACAGCTTGCGGTAGTTGAACTTCGTCGCCCCATGCAGACGCTCCGCAACATCGAATTCGATGCCGATGCTCTTGAAGCCGACCCAGGCGTAGAGCCCTTTCGAGAAACGCGCCCGCTCTCCCATCGCGCACAGGGCATCGACGGCCTTGCGGTCCATCAGTCGGAAATCGCCCGCGCCCTCGGGCAGGCGCGTCTCGCCGAATTCCTCGAACAGCTTGTAGAACACACGCGCGAAGTTGCGCTTGATGCCGCTCTCGCTGTTCCGGTCGGAGCGCACACCATAGACCATGCCGTACCCTTCGCGCCATTTGGCGAGAAACGTCGTGAGCGTGGCCGGAGGGTGCTGCAGGTCCGCATCCATGATGGCGACGGCCCGCCCGCGCGCATGGTCAAGCCCGGCGGCAATCGCGACCTCCTTGCCGAAGTTGCGGCTGAAGGATACGGCGCGCAGGCGCGGGTCTGCCGCGTTCATGTCCTTGATGGTGGCAAGCGAGTCATCCGCACTGCCGTCATCCACGAAAATGACTTCCCATCCGCTGGTCTGCGCATCCAGCACCGGGGCAAGCGCATCCATGAGAGGGCGGAGATTGCGCGCCTCGTTGAAGACGGGCACGACAACCGACAGTTCGATGTCCGCTGGAAATCCTGGGGTGTGAATCATGGTGCCGGTCCGATGCCATGGCTGGCGAGTTCAAGCTCGGGATGGTTTGGTGTCAGGAAGGTCTGGCGTCACACAAGCCGATGCATGTCATCTCCACAAGCGATCTTGTCATGATGGATCATATGCCCCATCAGCGGTGTCGTTTCGATGGTGCTTTTTGACATGCACCAGATGAACCGGGGCACAACATGAATCAGGGCAGATGATGCACATGGAAGCATGGCGGTCCCGCAGATGATGTTCATCCTCTGCGCTGATGATTTTGCCATGACCGATGGCGTCAGCCGCGCCATTCTTGATCTGCTGGCCGCGCGGCGGCTGAGCGCGACCGGTGCCATGACCAACCGGCCGGGCTGGAACGGATGGGCGCGCGAACTGGCTTCCCATGCCCCTCACGCCGACATGGGCGTTCACCTCAATCTCACCTGCGCGGTACCTCTGGGGCCCATGCCAGGACTGTGCCCGGATGGTGCTTTTCCTTCGCTCAGCGCAGTGATCCGGGCAGCTCTTGTGTCGGCTTCGGCGCGCGCGGAGATGTCTGGCGAGATCGCGCGCCAGCTTGACGCCTTCGAGCAGGCGATGGGCCGCATACCGGATTTCGTCGACGGCCACCAGCACGTCCATGCCATGCCGGGCGTGCGGGAGCTTGTCATGCGCGAGATGACGCGGCGCTACACGCTGCGGCGCCCCTATCTGCGTGATCCGTCTGACGCTGTCAGTTCCATCCGCCTGCGTGGTGTGGCCGTCAGAAAGGCTCTTGTCATCAGTGGGCTTGCCAGCGGTTTCGGCAAGGCCGCGCGCGCGCGCGGTTTTGACACCAATCAAGGCTTTGCAGGTGTCTCGCCGTTTGATCCGGCGCGCGAGTTTGCCGCTGACATGACAAGGTTTCTGGTTCGCCCCGGCTCAAGGCACCTGGTCATGTGCCATCCGGGCTTCGTGGATGATGAGTTGCGCGGACTTGACCCGGTCGTCGCAACAAGGCCCCTGGAATATGAAGCGCTGATGGGCGGGTGCATCCCCGACCATGCGCAGATGGTGCGCTTCAGGGAGATGATCTCTCCCCCTTGAACAGAAACGGGGCCATCAAGGCCCCGTTGCGTCGTTTTCGCCGTTGGCTTGGCTCAGGCTGTGGCTGCTGCATGCAGTTCGGCCACATATTCCCAGTTCACGAGGTTCTCGATGAAGGCCTTGCAATAGTCCGGGCGACGGTTGCGGTAGTCGATATAGTAGGAATGTTCCCAGACATCGTTGCCAAGGATCGGCATCGCGCCATGCACCAGCGGGCTTTCGCCGTTCGGGGTCTTCATAACCACGATCTTGCCACCCTGCACCGCCAGCCAGTGCCAGCCTGACCCGAACTGGCCGACGCCTGCGGCGATGAAGTCCTCCTTCATCTTCTCGACCGAGCCGAACGCATCAACGATGGCTTTCTGCAGCGTGCCCGGAATGTTGCCGCCGCCATTCGGCTTCATCCATTTCCAGAAATGCATGTGGTTGAAATGCTGCCCGGCATTGTTGAACAGCGCTGCGTTCTTGCCGAAGGAGCCCTTGACCACATCTTCAAGGCTCTTGCCTTCAAACTCGGTTCCCTTGATCAGGTTGTTGCCGTTGTTGACATAGGCAAGATGGTGCTTGTCATGGTGATATTCGAGGGTTTCCCGCGACATGTAGGGCTGCAGGGCATCGTGGGCATAGGGCAGATCAGGCAACGTGAAAGACATTTCGAACTCCTGGAAAGCTGGGAAGAACCTGGAAAGCTGGGAAGGAAGAGATACAAGGTTGCCGGGCGCGATCGCATCGGTCGCACACTGATGGGCATTAGTTAGGCTTCATTCGAGGTCACTGCAACCGTCCAGCCATGACACAATTTGGCAATCGCGGCAGTTTCCGCTTAGATAGGCGGCAGGATGCACAATTGAACCTCGTGGTTGTCGGCATTTTTTCTGGGTGTAGAAGCGCGGGCCTGATGCAAAAATAGGTCTAACATATTGTTTTCATTGAATGATATCATGCAGATACTTTGATCTGATGGTATGATGGTCTTGAGCGGAAGAGGCAGGCATTGGGGCGGCTGGGACAAATTGCGGGGCTTTTGCTCCTGATCGGAGGGTGTGGCCTCGTCGCTTGGGGCGCGCCATATTACATGCTGGATTGGGGCAGCGTTCTCGTGATCGCCGGCTGTGTTCTGGCATCCGCAGGGCTGATCTGCCTTCTGCTTGGTGCCGCTCTGCTGAGGCTCGATGCTCTGCGCCTCGACATGGCTTTCATGCGGGCGGCCTCTGCCACGGAACATCTTGACGCACGCGAGCCGCCGCCCCTGCAGGTCGGGCCGGACGGGCCTGATACCGGTCATGACCGGATTTCTGCTGCTGCGCCGTCGTTCGGCATGCCGGGGCTGGCTGGCATCGCAGCTACAGGTGTGGCCGCAGGAGGCCTGGCAGTCGCAGCGAAAAGCATTCTTGGCTCGGTCGTGGATGAAAGGGCAGAGCCCGTCCAGACCGCTGTTGGGCCAATGGAGCGGCCAGATGACCAGATGGCGGACTTGGCCAAGGGCACGGCTTCTGGAGAGAATGATGCCTACCAGCCCATGGCCGAAGCTGACAGGCTTGGTCTGGATGACCTTCTGGAGCGCGTGTCGGACGGAATATACCAGCCGCAACCCGAGCAGGCCGCCCATGAGAATTTGCCGGATTTGGACGCAGATGGCGTTTCTTCAACGGATGCCTCCCCCGAAAGGCCTGCCATCAAGGGCGAGGAACTCTTTGCAAGGATCGATGAGGCCACCCGCACCCTGAAAGACCAGTCCGGATGGCCTCAGCCTGCCGCTGGAGACGGGACTGCCGATGCGGCGTCTGATCCGTCGGAAAAGGTGCCCGGCGGCGATGATGTTTTTGCCGATTTGCGGGCCGACCTGAATGCCGACATGGACATCGTGCCCCTGGCAGATTTGGTGGTCGAGGATGCTGACCTGATCGAGCCACCTTCGCCGACGGACGGCGATCTGGTCCGGGCCGGGAATGGCGGCTGGGGTGGTGCCGCTGGCGTGACAGGTGCAGACCGTCCTGAACCTGAAGATCGGCATGACCATGAGTTTGCAGGAGATATGGCAGACGTGCCGGTTGAGGATGGCGGCCCTGACGACGGCCTGTCCGGACTTGCCGACGAAGCTGACACAACAGATCCCGACACAGATGCAGAGCTTGCGGCAGAACCCATCCTGGAGAGCGGCCAGCATGCGGATGACACAGCGGAAGCACCGGAACCGTCTTCTGCCCATGCTGCATCACCGACACCATCTGACGAAGGCATCGTCGCGGCCTACACGGTGGGTGACAGTGCCTTTGCGATGCTGGCGGATGGCCGCATCAGGGTGACCACGCCGGACGAGCAGCATCTGTTCAACTCGATGGATGAACTCAAGGTATTCATGGCAGAACGGCGCAGCAGGATCATGCCTGTTTGAGGCCCGTCATCTGATGAGCGGGGCGAGCGCCTTGAAATCGGCTGTCCCGGCCTGTCCGAGCCACTCGAAGGTCACCATCTCGGCGGTCACGATCTCTGCTCCAGCCTGTTCGGCCCGGCGCAGGGCTGCCGATATGCTGACCTCCGCACGGCTTGACACGGCATCCGCGACCAACGCCACGTGATAGCCTTGGGCAAGGGCATCCATCACCGTCTGCAGCACGCAGACATGGGCTTCAGCCCCGCAGATGACCAGTGTGCCGCGGCCAAGGGTCTTGAGTGTTCCAAGCCGTTCGGCCAGCTTCTCATCCCCCAGGCATGAGAAGCTGATTTTCTCCAGCGTGACTGCTTCGTGGGGCAGCGCTGAACGGACCTGGGCCAGAGTTGGTCCCAGCCCCTTCACATACTGTTCGCTGACCGTCACCGGCACATGGAGCCGCGCTGCGGACGCCAAAAGTAGCCCAATATGGCGCAGCATCAGGTCTGGCCGCAGCAAGGCTGGCTGAAGCCGTTCCTGCACATCGACGATCAGGAGATGTGAACGGCCTTTGCCCAGCTTCATCAGCTCACACCTTCGCCGATGGACCTGAACCCGTTGGCGGCCTTGATGGCAAAGGCATAGGCCAAAGCGGTTTCCTTGAGAGAATCGAACCTGCCCGCCGATCCGCCATGCCCGGCAGACATGTTGATGTGCATCATCACGGGTCCGCCGCCTGTCATGCGGGCCCTGAGGCGCTGCACCCATTTCGCAGGTTCCCAATAGGTGACGCGCGGATCGGTCAGGCCCGCGATCGCCAGGATCGGCGGATAGGCCTGCGCACTGACGTTCTCATAAGGAGAATAGCCCATGATCGTACGGAACGCCTCCGGATCGGTGATCGGATTGCCCCATTCGGGCCATTCCGGCGGCGTCAGCGGCATGCTGGCGTCCATGATGGTGTTCAGCACATCGACAAACGGGACATCAGCGATGATTCCTGCAAACAGGTCTGGCGCCAGATTGGCCACAGCCCCCATCAAGAGGCCGCCCGCGCTGCCGCCCTCTGCCACGATCCGCCCTTTGCCAGTGTAGCCAAGACGGATCAGCTCTTCACCGGCTGCGATGAAATCGGTGAACGTGTTGGTCTTCTTGCCCAGTTTCCCGTCTTGATACCAGTTCCAGCCCTTTTCCGTGCCGCCGCGCACATGGGCGATGGCATAGACAAAGCCGCGATCCACCAGCGAGAGCGGCCTTACGCGAAACGAGGCCGACATCGATGATCCATAGGAGCCATAGCCATAAAGCAGGCAGGGCGCCGTGCTATCGAGGTCAAGATCAGCCCTGTGCAGGAGCGAGACGGGAATGAGCGCACCATCACGTGCCGTCGCGAACACGCGCCTGACCTTGTAATTGGCAATATCGTGCCCGGACGGCACCTCCTGCGTCTTGATCAGGATGCGTTCGCGGGTTGCCATGTTGTAATCGTAGGTTTCGGCAGGTCTCGCCATCGAGGCGAAGGTGAACCTGAGCCAGTCGGTGTCGAATTCGAGCCCCGCATCCATGCCAAGCCCGAAGGCTTCCTCGTCAAAGGCGATGGCGCTCTCATCGCCAGTCTCCAGATCGCGGATGACGATGCGTGGCAAGGAATTCTCCCGCTCCATGCGCACGAGACGGCCCTTGAGGCAGACATGGTTGATGATCATGCAGCCCTGGCGATAAGGCACCAGATCGGTCCAGTTGGCCTTGTCCGGTGCCGTCACCGGCGCGGTCATGATCTTGAAATCCTCCGCTTCATCGGCATTGGTCAGGATCAGGAACTGGTCGCCATGGTGTTCGATGTCGTAACGCAGACCCGTCTGGCGTGGATGCACGAGCCTTTCAGGCGTTCCGGTCCGGCGAAGATCGACAATCCGGACCTCCGAGGTCTCATGATCGCCGACATCGATCAGCAGATAGTCTCCCGATTGCGTTTCGCTGATCGAGACGAACATTCCCGCGTCAAGCTCTTCATGCACAACGACATCATCGGATTGCGGCGTGCCGAGCCTGTGGCGGCAGACCCGCGATGGCCTGTGGTTCGCATCCACACGCACATAGTAGAAACTGTCCGAGGCTGCTGCCCAGATTATGTCTCCGGTGGTCTCGGTCACGGCATCAGCAAGGTCTTTCCCGGTGGCGATGGTCCTTACCTTGATGGTGTAGAGTTCAGATCCGGCATCATCGCTGCTCCAGGCTAAAAGCATGTGGTCCGGTGAATGGGAAGTGCCGCCCAGATCGAAGAAATCCTTGCCACGCGACAGCTTGTGCGCATCGAGCAGCTTGTCCTCCTTACCGCCGTCACGCGGCTTGCGGCAGATCAGCGGATGTTCGCCGCCGCGATTGTAGCGGCTGTAATAGGCATAGGGGCCATCCTTGGATGGCGGCGCGACATCATCTTCCTTGATGCGCGCCCGCATCTCCGCGACGAGCAGCTTCTGCAGTGTCTCGGTGTCGTGCATCAGGGCCTTGGTGTGGCGATTTTCAGCACGCATCAATGTGTCGATGGCCGGAGGCAGCGCTTTCGGATCACGCAGCACGTCTTGCCAGTTGTCCGCCCTGATCCAGGCATACTCGTCGGTCCAGCTCATTCCATGTGCGGTGTGGGTTACCGGAACCTGCTTGGCGACCGGGGGAGCATGGCGGTTCGGTCTGGCGCGTCGTGGTGCGGTCATGATCATCTCGTTGCTGTGTCCGGACGGTTGGTCCAGTCAAACCCCTCCTCCAATCGCATGCCACCGCGCCGCATGTCCAACCGGACGGTCACGGACATCATGCGAAAAACACCAATCAGATCAGGAACGTTTTTCTCCAGTATTTCCGCAGCATTCGTATGCAGGCCGACTGAATCGGGATTGTCGGCCAGATGGCGTCAGGGCTTGAGGCGGATGCGTCCCACGAGGCGGCAGGGTCCTTAGAACCGCATGAAAAACCTCAATCGTGAACCAAGTGTCAATTTGGAGCATGGCTATAGTCGGTTTTTGAAATATCCTGTCTTCTGCTCAGGGATGCTTCACGTCATGTGCTTGTAACTGGTCTCAAGGAATGTCACCTGAAGGAAAATTCATCTGCTTCGACTTGCGACTGCTAGATAGTTTTTACTTGATAGTAAGGACATATGCACTTATCAGTGTGGTGATGCGTACTTGTTGTTTATTGAAGTATGCGTGTGTTTGTGATCGATGCAAGGCTTTCCGGTTGCTTTTGTCATCGTAGCATGAAGCGTTTTCGCACTTTTTCCTGTCAGGAACACCGTTTTAAAATTTGGAGAGAATAGATGTCCGATTCGGGGATCCCGAACTATATCGAGCTCACAGCAGACATCGTGTCAGCCTATGTTGCGAATAACACGGTTTCATCTGGCGAGCTTCCGTCACTGATCAGCGATATTCACTCAGCTCTCGTGAGAGTCTCGGCGGGGCAGGATATCCCTGTCGTGACCGAGCCTGCCAAGCCTGCCGTTCCCGTCAAGAAGTCGATCACCAATGACTACATCATCTGTCTTGAAGACGGAAAGAAGTTCAAGTCATTGAAGCGGCATCTGCGCACAGCCTACAACATGTCGCCGGAGCAATATCGCGAGAAGTGGGGGCTTCCCCAGGACTACCCGATGGTTGCCCCGAATTATGCCGAAGCGCGCTCGCAACTCGCCAAGCAGATGGGCCTCGGCCAGAAGCGCAAGCGGGGCCGCTGAAACACGACCACATGTCCGGGGCGCTCCATCCTGCGGCCCGGCCCATAGCCTCGAAACCATCTGATGCGGTCAATGGACGTTGCAGGTCGCAATACGGCCAGCGACAACCGTGTTGTCTGACACAGCAAACCAGTCTGGTTTCACGACCAGCCTGGTTTTTGTTTGAATGGTGCCGTGAACATCCGCCCGCTTCCGGTCGTCAAGGCCAGAGTTTTGCTGCGTGAGACATTGTTAACCGCGCTCATGGGCGCGGCAGTAACCATACCAGAGGTAAAACAGGCATGGTGAATCCCAAATACCTTCAACAACGCTTCTGTTTACCATCCGTTGAGTGACCGGGCGCAGGTTTCGGTCAGTTGAGTTCAATTGACGGGTGTTGCGTATGCGTCATGTTTTGTCTGGCCTCCCACGAGGCTTTTCTACCTTTGTCTCCATTCTTGCGCTGGCGATGGCGGCAAGTGTGATGCCCACCCGTGTGGATGCACAGGCCTATTTTGCCTCGCCGCAGCGAAACGTGCGCCATACAGGCTCGGTCACAGCCCAGACCCCTGCCCATCAGCCAGGGTCGCTCGGAGGGGGCTTCATCGAATTTTTGATGACAGGCCGTGATCCGGCACCGGGCGCGCGCTATCAGCCGCAGCCCGAACAGCCATCCATGAGCCGCCGGACGCTCCAGCCTGTTCCTGCCGACATCGACCCGTTCAATGGCACACCGCTTCAGCCTCCTTCACGGCAGATGACGGGCCTGCAGCCCCGGCCGGACATTGACCGCCAGATTGATCGCCCGATCGAGCGGATGATGGATCCCAGATTCGAGCGTCAGGAGGTCAGCTACAATGGCCCGCACGCAGCCGGCACCATCGTCATCGACACGCCTTCCAAGCATCTTTACCTCGTGCAGGGCAATGGACGCGCACTGCGCTATGGCATCGGCGTGGGCCGTCCCGGTTTTGAATGGGCCGGCGTGAAAAGCATCACCCGCAAGGCTGAGTGGCCGGACTGGACGCCGCCATCGCAGATGCTGAAGCGCCGGCCGGACCTGCCGCGCTTCATGGCAGGCGGACCGGACAATCCGATGGGCGCGCGCGCGATGTATCTGGGCTCGTCGCTCTACCGCATCCATGGCACAAACGAGCCGCACACCATCGGGCAGGCCGTTTCTTCGGGCTGCATCCGCATGACCAACGACGATGTCACCGACCTTTACACCCGCGTGCGGGTCGGGATGCGTGTGATCGTGATCTGAAAGGGTTCAACTTTAGGGTGATCGCTTGAAATGCTGTTGCATTGTCAATGGTGTCATCCCCGGCGGCCCGAAGGGCCGGGAAGGGGATCCATGAACACATGGTGGCAGATCGATGGATCCCCTTCCAGCGCCTCTGGCTCGCCGGGGATGACATCCGGGATGTGAGGACGTTCAAACGTTTGCCTTGGGTTTAACTCGCTCCGATCAGGATGCCGGTGCCGAGCACCAGCAATCCGCCCAGCACGATCTGCACCACGGCACGCCCGAACGGCGTTTCCATATATTTCCACCTGATCCAGGCGATGGCCCAGAGTTCGACGATGACGACCGCACCGGCCACCGCCGTCGCCGTCCAGAAATCGGGAATGAGGTAAGGCAGCGTGTGGCCAAGCCCGCCAAGGGCTGTCATCAGGCCGCAGACCACGCCGCGCAACCAGGGTGAGCCACGCCCGGTGATGGCGCCATCATCGGACATGGCCTCGGTCAGGCCCATGCTGATGCCTGCGCCCACCGATGCCGCCAGCCCGATCAGGAAGGTTTCCCAGGTGTTCTGGGTGGCGAAGGCCGCCGCGAAGATCGGGGCCAATGTCGAGACCGACCCGTCAATCAGGCCTGCAAGTCCAGGCTGCACGATCTGCAGCACAAGCAGCCGCCTGCGTGTTGCCTCTTCCTCGGTCCTGATGTCGGGCGTGAGGTTCTTCTCGCCAAGTTTTGCGGCCAGGCTCTCGTGCTTCTTTTCGATTTCGGACAAATCGCCCAGCAGCTTGCGCACATCCGTGTCGCGGCTGCGCTCGGCTGACTTGGCGTAGAACTGCGCCGCCTCGAACTCCATGACCTCTGCCTGTCTGCGTGCGACATCGAGCCTGAGACCCTCCATCAGCCAGACAGGTCGGCGCTTGAGGAAGCCGCGCACATCAGCACGCGTGATATAGGGCAGTTCCTTGCCGAACTTCTTCTCATAAAGGGCGAGAAGCATGTGCCGGTGGCCCTGCTCTTCCGCTGCCATCTCCTCGAAAACCTTGGCCGAGCCAGGATATTGCGGCTTCAGGCGGCTGGCAAAGTTGAGATAGATGCGCGAATCCTCCTCCTCGTTGGCGATTGCGAGAGCAAGGACTTCGGGTTCGGTAAGGTCTGTAAAATGTTTGAGCATGGCTTCAGTTTAGAATTATTATAAAAAAGAGTGCAACCGAAAACGGGGCTCCCAAATGAAAAACCCGCCGGCATGAGCCGACGGGTGATTGGGACTGAGGGATGTTGCGAGCCGATCAGGCCCACTCGTCTCCGCCGCCATCGTCGAACATGCCGGGATCCTCGTATGAAGCCGGTTGCATGTCCGCCTGGCCATGATCTGCCTGGGCATGATCACTGGTGGCGGACGTGTCGGAGGCGGGCGCTGCCGCGGCCTGATCACCGGCCGGTGTCGGCTTGGCACCGCCACCGAAGGCACCTGACAGGGCATTGCCTAGCATCATGCCACCAGCAACACCTGCTGCCGCGGCAAGAGCCGTGCCCATGAAGCCGCTGCCGCCACGCTGGGGCTGCTGCGCGCCGCCCCATGGCCCGGCCGGCTGGGCTGGCTGCTGCCCGCCCCAAGGTCCGCCTTGCGTCGTGCCACCCTGAGGAGCCATGCCCATGCCGGGCTGGCCATTTGGCTGGCCCATCATCGGACGCTGCATCGGCTGCGGTGGTGCTGCCGGACGGGCTTGAGGTGCACCGCCGAACAATCCCGACAGGAAACCGCCTGATGGCTGCGGCGCAGGCTGGTTCTGCAACTGCTGGACCTGAGCCTGCAACTGCTCGATCTGGCTTTGCATGCCCAGAAGCGCCTGCTCCTGCACGTACACGGCCTGTGCCATCGCATAGGGTGCGTAAGGCTGCTGGGCCAGGCGCTCCGCGATCAGCTTTTCAGCTTCGGGGTCGCGCGGCTGGGTTGCCGCCTGCTTCAGCCGATCAAAAATACCGGCGATTACGTCGCGCTCTTGCGGCGTCATCGTCACTCTCCTCTGGTTTTCTCGCGCGGTCTGGCCCGCGTACCTTAAGTGGCGCACGCCTGCCATCGCTGCAAGGGGCGCATCTAGTGATATAAAACGCCTCGAATGTGTCAGCCTCGCGAAGCAGGCACAAAAAAACCCCGGCACGAAGCCGGGGCAAGATAACGCCGTGATAGCGGGTGTCAAAACTCAGTAGTTGCGCGCTGGTGCCCAGGATTTTGAACCGGGATGCACCATCACATGACGATGACGGGTCGCATATTCAGCAGGAACCGTGTCGTAATCAACCGTGGCCGGACGCACGAGAACCGTGCGGGAGCGTTCGGCATGAATGGCCGGGATGGTTTCATGAACGGCCTGGGCCTCGCGGATCACGACCTGGCGATGCTGGGTTGCATACTGCGCAGGAACAACGACCCAGCAGCCAACCTTCTGGCCATGATGGTCGATGCTGACCTGCCAGACCTTGCGGGCCGGTGACACCATCACGGTTTCCGCCGTGGTGCCGTACTGGGCCGGAATGTGCCGGGTCACGACACGGGCAGGACGCAAGGTGACGGTTTCAGACACTGAACCATACTCAGCAGGAATGTGGCGTGCGACACGTGCCGAGGGGCGCACCAGAACCTGCTCGGCAACTGTCTCATACGCTGGCGGGGTGACGACCAACCTGTAGCAGGCGCTGCCGTGGCAATTGCTGCCTGCTGCAGCCATGGAGGTTGACATGGCGATGGCACCAGCAACAACCAGCGCTTTCGTGATGTTCTTCGACATGATGCGAGCTTTCCTTCAGAACCTGATCTTCAAACAACTGGCCTTGAATGACCGCGTCGTTTTGTTGTCATGGTTTTGATGTGTTGTGTAGTTCGGCACAAGGTTAACGTGTCAACAGGGTAAAATTAACTCTTTTTTCTTGTATTAACCAAGCCAGCCCGCACGTCACATCTTCAAGAACCATCAGGATGGAGCGCACGTCACGGGAGTTGATGCAGATCTATCGTGCCGCAAATCTTGCGGGGACGACCTCCGGACATGTTCTGCCGCTGGGTGAATGTCCGATTGGCCCGTTTTCTGCCACCATGCTGGCGTGTTGCAGTGTCTGATGCCATCAACGGATGATTGCGTTGCGGCATGAGACAAGGTTTAAGAATGGTTGATCGGGAACCGGGCAGGTTCGCATCAAAACGGGACTGAGGACACAAAACGTTGGAGTTTCGGCGAAAGACCCTCTGGAGCAGGTTCAAGCGTCTGGCACTTGGTGCGGACGCTGCCATCGACTCGTCGCTGTATGCTGCCGGCAGGTCTGCAGCAGAGCGATACGAGCGGTTCCGCTCGATGATGGGCACCTTTGCCGTATCAGGCCCGAAGCGGGTCGCAAATGAACTCGTCAGCGAGAGCCTCACCATCGGCCTTGCGGGCCTTGCGGTCCTCACGGTGCTGGCGCAAAGCTCGGTGCGGGACGCAACAGAAGATTTCGTGCGCAGGCAGCCGCTCGCGATCACGTTTCTGGACCGCTATGGTTCGGAGATCGGCAAGCGCGGCATCCGTCAGGATGACTCGGTCGGGCTGGAACAGCTGCCTGACCATCTGGTCAAGGCTGCGCTTGCGACCGAAGACCGCCGTTTTTATGAACATTTCGGCATCGACATCATCGGCCTTGCGCGGGCGCTCACTGTCAATGCGCGTGCCTCCGGCGTCGTTCAGGGCGGCTCCACGATCACGCAGCAGCTGGCGAAAAACCTGTTCCTGTCGAACCAGCGCTCCCTTGATCGCAAGATCAAGGAAGCGTTCCTGGCCATCTGGCTAGAGCAGCGGCTCACCAAGAACGAGATCCTGAAGCTCTATCTGGACCGGGCCTACATGGGCGGTGGTGCGTTCGGTGTCGGGGCTGCCGCCGAGTACTATTTCGGCAAGTCCGTCAAGGATGTCAGCTTGTCTGAATCGGCCATGCTGGCTGGCCTGTTCAAGGCACCGACCCGGTTTGCACCGCATGTGAACCTGCCGGCGGCCCGCGCCCGCGCCAGTGATGTGCTCTCCAACATGGTCGAGGCCAAATTCCTCAGTGCGGGCCAGGTCGATAGCGCGCGCCGCAACCCGGCCACTGCCATCGACCGGGGCCGCGGCACCTCGCCGGATTACTATCTCGATTGGGCCTTCGAGGATGTCAGCCGTATGGCGGATGCGGGCATGTTCGGCACGGATCGCGTCCTGACCGTCAAGACACCGCATGATCCGGCCATCCAGGCCAAGTCCGACCAGGCTGTCGAACAAATCCTGCGGCAGTTCGGCCCTGGCTACGGGGCGACACAGGCCGCGACCGTGACCATGGACATTGATGGCGGCGTCAGGGCCATGGTGGGCGGGCGCGACTATGGTGCCAGCCAGTTCAACCGCGCCACGGATGCGGCCCGGCAGCCAGGCTCCTCGTTCAAGCCCTTCGTCTACACGGCAGCCCTCACGCAGGGCCTGTTCAAGCCGACATCGATCGTGACCGATGCGCCGGTGTGCATCGGCAACTGGTGCCCCAACAATTATGGCCGGTCCTATGCCGGATCGATGCCGCTGACGGTGGCGATGGCCAAGTCGATCAACACCATCCCCGTGCGCATGTCGATCCAGATGGGACGGGCGCTGGGCGAGACACATGATGGCCGGGCTGCAGCGCTCGGGCGCAAGCGCATCGTCGACATGTCACGCAAGATGGGGCTGGTGTCGACTCCCCTGACTGACAGTGTGGCCCTGCCGATCGGCGCTGCGGAAGTCACGGTTCTGGACATGACCTCCGGATATTCGACCCTTGCCAATGGCGGCAGGCAGGCGCGCCCCCATGCGGCCAGCGAGATTTATGCCTCGAACGGAACGCTGATCTGGCGCCGGGACCGTGACGGGCCAAAGGCGGAACAGGTCGTGTCGGTCGCCGTGGCCCACGACATGAACTTTATCCTGTCCAAGGTGCCGACCGAAGGCACCGGCAGGCGAGCCGCCATCGATGGCGTGATCTCGGCTGGCAAGACCGGCACGACCAATGGCTACAAGGATGCCTGGTATGTCGGCTACACCGGCAACATGGTCACAGGCGTCTGGTATGGCAACGATGACTCCAGCGAGACCGAAAACATGACGGGCGGTTCCCTTCCGGCCATGACCTTCAAGGAGATCATGACCTTCGCCCATGCCGGCCTCGACCTGAAGCCCATTCCGGGTGTGGCACCCGCTGTTGCCGATCCCAAGGCACCTGCTCTGGTTGCGGTCGCACGGCCCCCCGTCACAGACACGGACGAGCGCCTGCAACAACTGCGCACAGGCCACCTGACACGCCGGTCATTCGATGTGATCAGCAACATCGGCTCGATGTTCAAGGATGTGAAGCCCGTGCAGCCTGTCGATGTCTCCGTCATGGACAGCTTCAGAACGCCGGCTTCGGCCGGCACAGGCAGCAAGATCACCGAGGTCAGGTAGAGGTGGCACGCTCACCCCTAACGCTGTCTGGCAAAGCCATCGGCCTGCACGCGAGCCATACCTTGCGAACCCGGCAGGTGCTCCTGATCACCCTTGGTGCGCTGATGGCAGGAATTGGCACGACGGTGGCCCTCCTGGGCGAGAGGCCACCTTTCGGCTCCGTGCGGATCGGCCCCTGGCAGACGTTTCCGCGCATGGGCTCTGCGGAGGTCGATCCTTACGGGCGGGCCATTCTGGCGCGGGGGCCACATCTGCCTCTTGCGGCTGGCGAGGGCATCCTGCTTGGCGCCCATGTCGATGACAACGGCGATGCCCTGACCGGGCGCTGCCGCTATGCGATCAGTGGCACGACACTGCCCTCGCGTGGCTGGACACTTGCTGTCGTCGACCGCTCAGACCGTGCGCTAGCTGGTCCGGATGCTGCTGTCATGAGCGACGCCGATCTGATCCTGAGCGAAAGCGGGCAGATCAACATCACGGCATCGGCGACGGTCATGGCGGGCAACTGGCTGCGCCTGCCCGCGGGCGAGAGATTCGGTCTTGCCATGCGCTATTATGATAGCCCGATGGCGGCAAGCCTTGGCCAGCTTGATCCCGGCGTCCTGCCGCGGATCACCCGCCTTGGATGCAAGACCTGATGGCGCGCGATGCCAAGACCGAGGCTAAGACCGAGGCTAAGACCGATCCCGGCCCTGCGGCAGCCAAGCATGTGAGCCTGCGGGTTGGTGATCTGCGCCATCCTGGACGCTTGATACGCGGCGTACTGCTGTTCTGCACGCTGGCGGGCATCGCCCATATCCTCACGGTGCTTCTGATCCCGCGATATGCCGTGCTTGATGCCGCCTCTGCCTTCCTGAACACCGGGGCGGATGCGCGGGCTGAACTGATAAAGCCCGACCAGCAAGGACAGATGCCGATCATCGACGCCGATGCACTGACGGCCATTGCCGTCTGCGGCTTTGACCTTGCCGATGGCCCGTTGCGTGTCAGTGCCCGCACCGGCCAAACCCTGATGTCACTGTCGCTTCATGTGCGCGGCGGAGGCGTGTTCTACGCTGTGACGGACAAGGCGGCACAACGCGGACTGATCGAGTTCGTTGTTCTGGACCGCCGCCAGTTCGAGGATCGCGTCGCGAAGGATGATGATGGTGACAGCCAGCGGGAATTGCGCATCATCGCCCCGGCCCAGCAGGGCATCGTGGTGGCAAGGGCGCTGGTCAGGCAGCCATCTGACAGGCCGCTCGCCGAAGCCATGGTAAGCGCCGTGGCGTGCGGCGCGGCTGGTTAAACCAAAATCAGCCGCGCACGCGGATCGGATCACCGTTGCGCACCTGGTATTGCCCTCCGGCAAGGCCATCGAACTGCTTGATTTCATGCTCCAGCGCAATGATCGCCCGTTCCGCCATGATGGCCTCCTGTGACGGCATCTCGACAACCAGATTGTCGAGTGCATGGCGATAGCTCTGCAGCCTGTGGCGCGTGCGCTCGCGGACCCAGGCGACAAGCCCTTCGTTTTCCGCCACCCGCGCATCCGCATGTTCAGGCATGGGCGAGGTGACGGCAGGCGAAACCGCTGCGGTCCTGACCCTCACACGGTCCGCAGCGGCCACACGTTGTGCCATCTTGCGGAATGGCGCGACTAGGGCCGTGTCAGCCACCACATCTTCGGCCAGCCTGCGATAACGCGAGGTTTCGGAGCGAAAATCCGCACTCAGCAGCGCCACGCGGTAACGGTCAGGATCAACCGATTGCCAGGACACGGGAATGATACGGGTCCGTGCCAGTTCCTGCACCTCGCGCAAAAACCACGAGCGCTCATGGGCCGGCATGACAAAGCGCCAGGCCCTGTCCCGCAATTCGGTCTCGTCATCGGTCAGGTGAAATGGCGAAACCTGCTCGCCTCTTGCCCATGCGGAGTAATCACCGGCACCTGGCAGCAAGCTGCTGTTCCACACCGAAGGACGTGGACGCCCCAGATCGCCGACATCGGCGGCACAGGCAACAACCAGCGCCTGAACAGCCACCAGTGCGGCGCAGGTCCGCCGCGCACTCATCCGCGCTTGCGGCGAGGCTGGGGGCGCGATGGTTCTGGCGAACGGGCAGATGAAGCCTGCGCGGCCTCATCGTGACGTTCATATCTGATGCCGAGGAACAGGAGAACCTGCCCGCTCGGCCCGCCAGAATGTGTCAGGGGCCGCTGCGGTCGGTTTTCAGGTTTCGGCCACGGGATGACTTGACCCATGACAATCTCCATCAGGAAGGTCTGACTGACGCGGTCACACAACAGATCACATGCAAAAAGATCACATGCAAGACGACTCAACCTGTTTGCATCAGGGGCTTCGATGGTTAACGGACTGCTAATGCTTTTGCTTTAGATGTTGAATATCCGGTGTTTGTCATAGCGTTGCGTCCCCATGGCTTCCGAATTCTCAGGTTCGTCTCCGTTCGACGAGTTGGCGCGCATGGCCCGCACCGGCGATCCCGGACTGGCGGCTGCAAGCCTGAAAATCCAGACCGAAATGTTCCTCCGGCAGGCATCTGCAGATGAGCCGAGCGCAGATGAGCCGAGCGCCGAAACCTTCTCGGCTCTGGCGCTTCTCCTGCTGCCGCTGGTCGACGAGCCCACGGCCCGCCATGTTGCGTTGCGCATCTGCGCCCATGAGCATGCACCTGAAGCGTTGATCAGGGCGCTCTATGCGCGCGGCGGGGGCACGGCCGACATCGTGCTTGAGCGAACCTTGCGCCTGCCTCCGGACATCTTTCACCTGGCTATCGCGCATCCTGACCCACGCCTGGCTGCACGGCTTGCGGCGCGCCCGGACCTCAGCGACGAGCACCAGCTGCATCTGCTGGGTCGGGGCGAAACAGCGACCTCTCTGGCGCTGGCCAGCAATCAAGGTATCAATCTCGGCCGGTCCATACTGGCGGGGCTTGTCGCCAGCGCCAGATGCAACCGGGATATGGCGCAGGCCCTGTTTGGGCGCAGCGATGTCGACAGTGTGCTGCTCACGCCGCTCTATCAGCTTGGGAGCGATGAAAACCGCGCGTTGATGCGCGAGGACATCGCCAAACGCCTGAAAGACCGGGGCCTGGCCCGCGCAGGGCGCGAGAGTTCGCCTGCCGAACGCGAGAGGATGCTGGAAGACGCGATCCTGGGCCTGCCACATCTGCTCATAGCTTTGATGGAGATTGTCGGCAGGGATGAAGCGTTCATCACAGCAGCCAGCAATGACGCAAGCCGCGAACTTCTGGGGCTGGCGCTCGTAGCGGCTGGCATCAGCCCCGAAGATGCCACACGCATGCTGCTCAGGACCGGTGACGGGGTGGCTCAGGACAGTGCCGCGCTGCACGCTGTGGTCCATGTGATGCGCTCGACAACGCCGCAGGCAGCCGAGTTGATCTTGTCCGCCGTCTGGCCGCGCCATCAGATGCAGCAGCAGATATCGGGGCAGCATGTTCCGGTGATGGCACCGGGCGGAACGCCTTCGCGCGGCACCGGCAATATCTCGAAAAGTGCAGTGACAGGACGGCGGCAGCCGAGCCAGAATGTCAGGGACCGCCTGCGCGGTCAGACCTGACGGAAGCTTTCTGAGTGTTTCCTGGGCCTGAGAAGCGAAGCGGATCGGAACCCAGAATCCAGCAATTGTCCTGTGAGCGCAGCGAACACATCTTGTGCGCTTCGCGCAACACAATGTCTGGATTCCGGATTCCAATCCGCTGGCGCTGCATGGCTCCGGAAACGCGCGGCGAATATGTCACTCAATCCGAGCTTTGAGCGAGAATGATCCAGCAAGGCGTGCGTCTGGCCCCGACGGGCAGCGCTTCACACCCAGCCGCCATCCACGATCATCGACTGCGACGTCATCCCTGACGACTGGCGCGATGCCAGGAAGAGCGCTGCGCGGGCAATGTCGTCTGGCACCAGGCGGCGTTTGAGGCATTGCTGGGTCATGAGTTCACGCTCGCTCTCGGGCGTCAGCCACAGGTCGATCTGGCGCTGGGTCATGATCCAGCCGGGGATCAGGCAGTTGACGCGGATGTTGTGGACGCCAAGCTCCCGCGCAAGCGCACGCGTCAGGCCCACCGCCGCTGATTTGGCGGTCTTGTAGGCAGCAAAGCTGTCCTTGCTCTGCATGTAGCTGGTGGACCCCATGCAGATGATCGAGCCGCCGCCCAGCATCTGCATGTCCTTCCACACGGCCTGTGACGCGAAGAACTGGTGATCGAGGTTGGTCGCCATGCGCTCGCGCCAATAGGCCGGGGTCACCTCCTCGATGGTGTGGCGGTCATCGCGGGCAGCATTGTTGACCAGCACGCTGAACGGGCCAAGCCGCTGGCGCAAACTGTCGATGCTGGCAGCAAGTGCATCGAGATCGCGTAGGTCAGCGCTCTGGAAAGCCATGGCTTCACCCAGCTCCTTCGCAAGGTTGCTGCCTGCATCTGCGTCCAGATCCAGCACGCCGACCCTCGCGCCCTGGCTTGCGAAAGCGCGGGTGATCGCCTCGCCGATGCCCGTTGCACCGCCCGTGACCAGAACATTGCAGCCGTGCAGATCGGGATAGATGGCGGTGTTCATGGTTGAACTGTCCTGTGCGCCCCGGAGGAGGGGGAGTTTGTTGCGGCTGAACCCGCAGCACCTGGCCCGGCAATGGCTCCGGGCGGGCATTTGCCGCCGATGATCATGCTGAGGACCTCGTCCTGTGTCACATCGCTGACAGCCGCCGTCCCGACCACGCGGCCATTCTTCATCACGACGATGCGGTCAGCCAGATCGAACACATCGTGAAGGTCATGGCTGATCAGGAAAATGCCGATGCCGCTCGCCTTGAGCTGCTTGATCAGTTCGCCGACCTGCGCCGTCTCGGCCGGGCCGAGCGCCGCTGTCGGTTCATCCATGATGAGCACGCGGGCATTGAAATGGATGGCGCGGGCAATGGCGACTGACTGGCGCTGGCCACCGGACAGGGCACTGACCGGCTCCTTGAAGCGCTGGAAATGCGGGTTGAGCCTGGCCATGGCCTTGCGGGTTTCGGACTCCATGGCCGCGTCGTCCAGCGTGCGCCAGGGCGTCAGCTTCTCGCGGCCGAGATAGATGTTGGCGGCGGCGTCGATGTTGTCGGCCAGCGCCAGCGTCTGATAGATCGTCTCGATGCCGCTGGCCTTGGCATCGCGCGGGGTGCGGATGGCGACAACCTGGCCATTGATGGCGATCTCGCCCGCATCAGCCGGGTAGGCTCCGGAGAGGATCTTGATCAGGGTCGACTTGCCGGCCCCGTTGTGCCCGAGCAGACCCACGACCTCACCGGGGAAGAGGTCCACCGAAACGTTCTCGACAGCCTTGATGCCGCCAAAGGCAATCGAGATGTTGCGCATCTCGACAAGCGGGGTTCGCTGGTCACTCATGCCACCCTCCTCACTTCAGGCGCTTGCGGTAAAGCGTGTCGAGCCACACAGCCACAACCAGAACGATGCCGACAACGATGTTCTGCAAGGGCGTGTCGACACCAAGCAGCACCATGCCGGACTGCAGTGACTGCATGATCAGCGCACCCAGCATCGCGCCCACGATGGTGCCGACCCCGCCCGATAAGCTGGTCCCGCCAATGACAGCTGCCGCGATGACATAAAGCTCGTCGAGCGAACCGGCAGAGTTGGTGGCGGCATTCAGCCGTGCCGTTGTGATGCAGGCGGCGAGGCCGGTCAGCACCCCCATCACGCCATAGACCTGCATCAGCACACGCCGCGTGTTGACGCCCGACAACTGCGCTGCCTCGGGATTGCCGCCGATGGCGAACACATAGCGGCCAAATGTCGTGCGGCGCGCCACGAAGCTCATGACGATGCCTGTCACCAGCGCGATGATCATCGGAATGGCAAACCCATGCGAGATGAAAAGCCCGCCATCTGGCCAGGGCGTGCCCTGCGCTTCCGCCACCCGCCGGGCGATGTTCACCGGCAGCGGATAGGCATTGAACAGCATGACCACGCCGATCACTGTCGCCACGATCACGCCGATCACCATGGCTTCGACGGCTGGCGGCCTCACACTGAAACCGAAGCTCAGCTTGCGGCGGCGCGCCATGAGCATCGCCGCGATGATGGCCACGATGGCGACAGCGCCCAAGGCCCAGCTTGCCGATGCGCCGATGGCTCCCTCGACGCTGCCGCCGAGGCTCCGGAAGCGCCCATCCATCGGCGCGACGGTTTGCCCTGTCGTGACCCACCAGGCCGCACCGCGCCAGACGAGCAGCCCGCCCAGCGTGACGATGAACGAGGGAATGCCCAGATACGCGATCAGCGAGCCGTTAATCAAGCCGTTCAGGCCACCCAGTGCCATCGCCGCGAGCGCCGAGATCAGCCATGTCAGAGGATGTTCGAGGCCAAGCGTCTCAGGCAGCCAGCGCGCCTGGATGACGCCGACCAGCATGCCGACGACACCCAGCACCGAGCCGACCGACAGGTCGATGTTGCGCGTGACGATGATCAGCACCATGCCGCAGGCCATCACCGCGATGGCGGAAGTCTGGACAGAGAGGTTCCAAAGATTACGCGGCGTGAGGAAGCTGCCGCCTGACAGCAGATGAAACCCGGTCCAGATCACCGCCAGCGCGGCCAGCATGCCGACAAGCCTCGGATCGATCTCGAACTTGCGGAAAAAATCCATGCGTTCACCGCGCCTGATGGGTCGTTGTTGTTTGATGCCTGCCCGGCTCATGCAGGACAATCATTCTCGCAGGACAATCATTCCTGCAGGATCATGTCCCGCAGGAATGGTGACAGATCATTTCCGCTCAGTTGCAGGCAGGCACCTTGCCAGCGGGCACACCCTGGCAGACGGCGGCTTTCGGGGCCCAACCCGCATCGATGACCACACTGAGATTGGCTTGCGTGACAACAACGGGCTTGAGGAAGATGGCCGACATGGCAGCTTTTGAGGGCCCCTGGTTCCAGACCTGCGCGCCTGTCACTTCGCTCAGCTTCTTGCCGCCCGCGAGCTGCATGGCGATCTCACCAGCCGCCTTGCCGAGTTCACGCGCATCTTTCCACACCGTCATGGCCTGCTGGCCAGTGGCGATGCGGTTGAGCGCGGCGCGGTCGGCATCCTGCCCCGAGACCGGGACCGATCCTGCAAGTCCCTGCGCTGCAAGCGCCGCGATCGAGCCGCCCGCCGTGCCATCGTTGGCGGCAACGACAGCATCGACCTTGTTGTTGTTGCGTGTCAGGAACTGTTCCATGTTGCGCTGGGCATTGGCGGGCAGCCAGCCATCGGTGAAGGCCTCGCCCACATTCTTGATCTTGCCGGCATCGATGGCGGGTTTCAGCACCTCCATCGAGCCCTGGAACAGGAACCCTGCATTGGGGTCTGCCCCCGAGCCCTTGATGAACACGTAGTTGCCTTCAGGCTTCGCCTTCTGGATTTCGCGCGCCATCATTCGGCCCACCTCGACATTGTCGAAGGTGAGATAGAACGCCTTGGGGTTGTCGATCAGACGGTCATAGCCGACCACCTGGATGCCTTCGTTCAGGGCCTTGTCCACGGCCGGGCGGATGGCGCTGGCATCCTGCGCCAAAACGATCAGGGCCTTGGCACCGCGTGCGATCAGGCTCTCCACATCGGTGAGCTGCTTGCCGGGCGATGATTGCGCATCGGCAGAGATATAGGTTCCGCCAGCCTTCTCGATGGCGGCCTTGATGGCAGCCTCGTCGGTTTTCCAGCGTTCTTCCTGAAAGTTGGACCAGCTGACACCGATCACCGGGCCACGGCTCTGCTGGGCCATGGCGGCAGTGCTGATGCCTGCCAGCAAAGATGCGGCTGCAACGGCGATCACGATACGCTTCATTTCCATTCTCCCTTTCGAGGCTTCACGACAAAGCCCCTTGTGATTGTCACGGCCATGCAAGAGTGGCCGGTCGCTTGCTTGGTCCCGCCAGCTTGGCTTGGAATTCAGCCGGGTTTGGAAGAACTGTCAATGGCGGTCTGGCCGACAACACGCGGAGCGGGCCCACACATCCAGTTTCAAGAACTCATGTGTTGAATCACACAGATGTTATCGGCAAGATGTGTGACATGATCATGGGTGCGCAGTTTCAAGGCGAACCCGAAGCTGCGGAGGCGTTGGCCCGCGCCATGCAAACGAGACAGGAGCGATGTTTCAGATGATGCATTCCATGCCTTGTCCTTCGGCTGCACCCGAACTTGTGTTCTGGGGCGTGCGCGGCTCTGTAGCCATGCCCGGACCCGGCACACTGGCTTTCGGGGGCAACACATCCTGCATCGAGGTGAAGGTTCGTGGCGCAAGGTTCATCGTGGATGCAGGCACCGGCATTGTCCCGCTCGGACAGCAAGCCCACTGGACGCAGGCACCAGATGAGCCGATCCACATTCTTTTGACGCATCTGCATCATGACCACATTATCGGGCTGCCGTTTTTCAAGCCGGTCTACCAGAAGGGTCGCGAGATTCACATGTGGTGCGGCAACATTGATGGCACCTGCCTTCAGACGATGCTGGACCGGCTCTTTGCGCCACCCCTGTTTCCCTTCCGTTTGAGCGAGGTTCCGGCCCGCATCGTGTTTCACAGTTTTCGCGCAGGCGAGACGCAGGATATTGCCGGGCAGGCTGTCCGGACGGCCGTGCTCAACCATCCCTCAGCGGCGACAGGCTACCGTTTCCAGGACGCAGGCGGCTCGGTCGCCATCATCACCGACATCGAGCACAATGAGGTGGGGCCTGATCCTGCGGTTGTCGCACTTTGCGAAAATGTCGATGTGCTGGTCTATGACATGATGCTGGACGAGGCCGATTATGGCGGCTGCAAGGGCTGGGGTCATTCCACCGCCAGTGCCGCCATTGCACTGGCTGACGCAGCAAACGCGGGCAAGCTGGTTGGTTTCCACCACTCACCCGGCCACGACGATGCCTTCATGCAGGACCGCGAGCGGCGGCTTCAGGAGGCGCGTGCCGGGTCGCTGATGGCCCGCGAAGGGCTGGTGCTGTCGTGCTCGTCCATGGCACGGCTCCCGTCGGTGGCGGTTTCGAATTTGTAGAGGGTTTCCCCGCCCGGCTTTTCGACAAGTTCGGTCAGGCTGGACAAAGGCAGATCCAGCAACCGGCGCGTGCTTTCGCTGAGGCCGATGACAATTTCAGCATTGCCCATGACAGATTTCAGCGCCGCCTGCGTGCGCTGCGCCAGGTTCACCGTGCGGCCCACCACCGTGTAGTCCATGCGGCCCTCGAAGCCGAGATCGCCGGCCAGCACGCTGCCGGAATGGACCCCGATTCGCATGCGGCAACTGCGCGGGTCGTCACGCAGCATCCGGCCAAGATGAGGCAGCATGATGCCCCTGATGTCGAGAGCGGCCTTCCAGGCATGCGCCGCATGGTCGGCATCGGTCGTGGGTGCACCCCAGACAGCCAGCAGACCATCCCCGGTGTACTTGTCGATGGTGCCGCCCGATGCCTCGATCACGGGGCCGACAATGGCGAAAATGCCGTTGAGATAACGTGAGACATCCTCGGCGCTGCGCCCGTTTGCATAGGCGGTGTAACCGGCGAGATCGAGGAACAGGATGGTGACATCGCGATCGACGGCCATGCCCCGGTCCTGCCCCAGCACGACAAGCTGCTGGATGAGCACGCGCGGCACATAGCTCTGGAAGCGCTTGAGCGCGAGCGCGGCGCGGCCAAGCGCGTGGGCCGTGTCGCGGATTTCCGCCACGGGGCTGGCCTCGAGCGCCGGGCGCCGGACCTTGTCGAAATCGAGCCGCTCAAGCTCGCGCGCAGCTCCGGCGATGTCCTCTGCCGGTCTCGCCGCCATGCGCCCCATGAGCCGGGCCATCAGCATCACCACGAACAGGACAAGACCCGAACCGTAAAACAGCGCCTGCACCACCCAGCGCTCACGGAAGGTGGCCAGCGTGTTCTGATGGTAGCCAACGATCCAGGGATAGGGTCCATAGCCCGAAATCTCGCGATAATGATATTCGTGTGCGGTGTAGCCAGGTCCGACCCAGCTCCAGTGCGTTGACGAGCGCGCGTTGCGGTCCTGCAGGACCGGCCTTCTCGGATCGGCCCACATCACCGCAAGGGCTGGATCATTGACGGCAGCAAGCCCGGGCAGTTCCTTGCCGTCAGACATCGCTTCGCGCAGGTTGGGATGGACGATCACGGTGTTTCGCCCAACAAGCACGAAAGGGGTGATGCCGGGGTTCATGTTGAGCACGACATCCGAGATCGCCTCCGATGTCAGTACCGTCATGAACACGCCGAGCAGGCGGCCCTCGCGAAACACCGGCTGGCGGTGCAGCAACACTGGCGCGCGCGCGATAGGGCTGACGAACGGGCGGTTCCAGACCGGCCCTTCCCCGATCAGTGCCGAGGTCCAGATCTCATCGGCAAAGCGTGCGTTCGACCGTGGCTCGATGATCTCGTCGCCCTGATCGCGCGACCAGCGACGGAAAGGGCCGTCAGCTTCGAGAAAACCAATGCCGATGACATTGGGCTGCCCCGTGACCACGCCGATCATGAAGCGGCGAAAGGAATCACGGTCGGCAGGATCGATCCGGCCGGCACCAATGAACCGTGCAACGATCGCCATCTGGGTGGCAACCGGATCGAGATTTGCCCGCAACTGATCTTCCAGCCCATCGACAACGGCATCGGTGGAGGCCTTGAGAAGGCGCGTCGTGTTGTCCCTCGCGCCAAAATATCCTGCTGCCATCACCGGCAACAGGGCGAAAAAAAGCGCAAGGCCAAGACCCAGAGGAAGCAGGCTCTGGAGGCGCATGCTGCGCTGCCCTTTTCGCGGTCGCGGGCGGACGGGGTCAGGTACTTTCAGCATCGTGGGTGCAGGCGTGAGCTTTCGCTTGTGCAGATCGAATGTCTGCCCACGTCTACACGTCAATTCAAGTCAGGTATGCGGCAAATCGGTCCATGATCACGGCTCTTTGACCCGCATCGTGGACCCGCATCGTGCCCGGTCCGTCAGAACGACGGCATGTCATGGCCCTTCGTCAGCGTCACGAGAGGCTCGAACTTCACTAGCCGGATGATCGGATCATCGGCATAACGCCCCTCGATCAGGAAACCGGTCGGCGCTGCACCGGGCAGCATCCTGGCTGCGCCTTCGCCGTCATTGCTCTGGCCAGCCTGCGGCAGCGCCACCAGCACGCCCAGATTGACCACGAGTACGGCACCGAGGGAACGCCAAGTGAAGCGGCTGGTCCTGTGCTGAACGGATTGGGTCATCTTCCATCTCCTGTGTGCAACTGTCCCATGTGATCATGTCGCATCACAGGCATTGGGCATGTGCGAAACGGCACATTGCGAAAGCACTGGACTTCGGGACAGGATTTGCGCTTGGCTGGTGACGACACATTCAACCCGTCTTGATTTTGCGGCCATGTCGGATCTCTGATGTTTCTGCCAATGTTCCTGCTCATGTTCCTGCCAACCAAAACGCATGTCGAACGCCGAAGGTTCCGGCCTGTCTTGCTCGTCTGCGCTTTCGCGGCGGGCCAGATCCTTTCTGGCCCGATCCTCCTTCATCCTGCCCATGGGGTCGAGATCGAGCCTGATCGGCGGTCCATCCGGCAAGGGCGCAATCCTGCGACGGGCCATGTGACCTGCGGCTCCGGTTCGGGCACCGCGCAACTCGTCGGCTCTCAGAACGTGATCATCACGGCGGCCCATGTACTCTATGGGCGAGATGGTCTGCGCGGTGCGCCAGGCACATGCACCTTCTCGCTGATGATCAATGGCGAACGGCAGAGTTTCGCCATCGACACCAGCCGCATACGGGCAGGCACCGAGCAGCCTTATGCCATGCCCGCCTCGTTCGACTGGGCCGTGGCGCGGCTCTCCAGCCCGGTGGCCGGAACCACGCCTTACGCGTTTGGCGCAAGCCCTTCATCAGGCCAGGCCGTCACGCTGGTCAGTGGCCGCACGCTTGGGGTGACACGAGGCGTGATCATCGAGGATTGCCAGGTCCGCGCCCTGCGCAATGCCGAAGGCGGACGTGAGACAATGCTCGATTGCAGCGCGCAATCGGGCGATTCGGGCGCGGCTGTGCTGGATCGGGCGGGACGGATCACGGCCATTTATGTCGGCTTTCGCAGCACAGCGCCCCAGACCCGCCAGATTTTCTCGTCTGAGCACTACAACTTTGCTGTATCGGTGAATGCGCGCATGCGCACGGCTGTGTCGGAGCTGACACGCTGACAGGCTGCACAACACGGCTTTCTTGCTTGAACCTCCTTTATCCTCATCACGTCCGGAGCCTTGGAACATGAGCAGTCCGTCCGCGCGCCTGTCCGACATCCCCCTGTTCAGGGAGGCCGAACCCGACACGCTTCGCCGGTTTTCCGGGCGCGAGACATGGTCAACCTATGATCCAGGTGCCATTGTCGTCGACTTTGACGATGTCTCCACGGATGTATTCTTCATCGTGACAGGATCTGCCCGCGCGGTCGTGCGGACGGCAGGGGGGCGAGAGGTCATTCTGGGAGATTTGTCCGCTGGCCAGATCTTCGGCGAAATGTCGGCCATCGACGAAGCGCCGCGGTCCGCCAATATCACGGTCCTGAACACGGCCAAGGTGGCTCGCATGTCCGGCTCCACCTTCATGGAGCTTGTGACACAGTCTCCTGTGGTGGCGCGGCGGCTGATGAAGATTCTCACCGAGCGCGTGCGCACCGGCAACGCCAAACTGGTCGAGCACGCCTCGCTGACCATCCGCTACAGGCTTTATGCCGAGCTGCTGCGTGAAGCACGCTCGCGCAAGGCCGGCAGCGATGAGCTCATCATCAGTCCGCCACCAACACAGACGACGCTTGCAGGCCGTATCGGAGGGCGGCGAGAGGCGGTGTCACGCGAGATCGCCGATCTGCTGCGCCGGGGTATCCTCACCCGGACAGCCAGCGCGCTGATCATCGTCAAGCCGCAATGGCTGAGGGATGCGATAGCTCACGAATTGGAAGACTGATTGCCGCTGCACCCCACAAAAAAAGCACCCGGCCATGGCTGGCCGGGTGCTGGTCATTGCAAAGCTGACTGGAGTTCAGCGAACGTAGCGCTCCACGCCTTCTGTGCCGCTGTTGGAAGGCTCGGCAGCGTTGCGGCCTTCAACGTTGATGGCACCCTTTGCGCCGAAATCGTAAAGGCTGACCCCAACTTCGGACGAACCGGTTGGTGCGATGGCGGCGTTGCGGCCTTCCGTGATTGCGAAGGCACCTGCCTGTGCAGGGTAGCGGTCAGAGTTGTTTTCGGCGGCAAAAGCAACGGTCGAAGAAGCGGCGACGAGGGCGGCGGCGAGAAAGGTCTTGAGCGAGGTCATGATGGTCTCCTGAGGGTTGGTTTGTTGGTCGGATGTTGATCTTGTCCGGTCGGCGGGTTTCGTTCGCCGTTCCGATGTTGCTGTTATGACAGCGCCCGCCGGGCATCGCTGTGCGCCTTCGCACAGGGGCGAAACAGGGGTATTCCCGTGCCGGACATCATGTCAGGCTTGGCTTGCCATGGCGGCAATGGCTTTCGCCAGCACACCGCCAGGGCTGGCAAGCTGTTCAAGGATCGAGAAATGATCCTCGCCAGCCAGCGCAAGCCCGGCGGAATCAAGGCCCGCCATCTTGCGGATCCCAAGGAAATCGTCCGACTGGCGCTGCAATTCGGGCAGTTCGGCCAGGCCGTAGGCGATGGCGAGAGGCTTGTTGATCACGTCAAGGCGGGCAGGGCTCAGGGTCACGGCCTCGTCCTGCGTGAGCGCCAGTTTGTCGTTGATGTAGGAATGCCTGATCGGCTCGAGATCAAACACCCCGCTGATCGCAAGGCCCGCTGCGACAAAGGGGTGGTCAAGGCAGAGCGCTGTCAGGTGGCCCCCAGCCGACCAGCCGGACAGGATGCAGGCCGGATTTCCGCCGCGTGCCGCCTGATATGCCGCGATGTGATCAAGCCCGCTGCGGATGTCGCCGACAATCCGTGTCAGGTTGGCGTCAGGTGCGAGCGTGTAGCCGAGCAGGGCAACATCAAGGCCCTGAGCCATGGGCCCTTCCGCCATGCAGGAGAACACCTGGCGGCTGTTGCGCTGCCACCAGCCGCCATGGATGAACACCAGAAGCGGAGCCTTTGGCCGACCGCTGCGGAAGATGTCGTATGCGGTGCGCTCATGCGGGCGGTAGGGAATGTCACATTCTGTCGGTTGCCTTGCGCGAAGGCCGGTTGAGCGGGCCGTCCAGTCCGCCAGCCGCGCGGCACTGTCAGGCACAGCCTCCATGTTGTTGTAGGCCGCATCAAGCGCTTTTCGGGTCAGGCCGTTCCAGACTGTTGAGTCTGCTTCAGACATGGCTGTCTGTGCCGAGATACCAATCAGCAATCTCGTCACCCTGCATGAACACAAGCCCGTCACGGGCCAGAAGTTCATCCAGCAAACGTTCCAGCATGTCGATGCGGTGGGGCACACCGGTAATGTAGGGATGAATGGCGAAACTCATGACCTTGGCGCCTCCAAGAGGGCCGGGCATGGCCGCCTCGCGCAGCAGCCGGTCAGCCGTGGCAAGCGTGCGCGCCTCGAATTCCACGGCTGGCTGATGCTGGATCATCTGCATCGGGATATCGTTCAGCTCCACCGAATACGGCATGGTCAGCACATCGCCGTGGATCGTTTTCAGGCGACAGGGCAGATCGTCAACGACCCAGTCTGCAATCCAGCGGATGCCCGCTGCAGCGAGAAGGTCCGGCGTGTCCAGCGTCTCGGTTAGCCCCGGTCCGAGCCAGCCGCCGCACTCCTTGCCCGTTGTGCTGCGGATCGCGGCCAGCGTGTCGGCAATCATGGCAGCCTGGTCCGTCACCTTGTGCGTGGGAACCTGCACGAAACCGTGCCCCATGAACTCCCAGCCTGCATCATGCGCCGCCTGTGCCAAGCGTGGGTAAGCCTGGCAGACCGAGCCGTTGACAGAGAGTGTGGGCCTGATCCCGCGCCGCTCGAACGCCTCCAGAAAGCGCCAGAACCCGACGCGCATGCCGTATTCGTGCCAGGCCCAGTTGGGCAGGTCCGGCAGGAGTGCGGCACCGGTCGGGGCCGACAGCACCTGCCGCGGCATGGCATTGTCGATCAGCCAGTGCTCGACATTGACCACCGGCCAGACAATGACGAACTTGCCATCCGGCAATGCCATGCGAGGGCGGTCGATGCTGGCTGTGTAGATCAGCCGCTGTTCAGGGCGCATCGGCTCAGGCCGCCTTCTTGCCGTGATGGCTGTGCAGCCTGCCCGACATCTCGCGGCGGATGTCGTTGAAGGCTGGCGACGAGATGTCGCGCGGGCGCGCCAGCACCAGATGGTTGTCGCTCTCGATCCGGCCCGGACCCGGCGTCATCACCACGACGCGGTCGGCAAGGAAGATGGCTTCCTCGATGGCGTGGGTGACAAACACCACGGTCAGGCTGGTCTTGGCCCAGATGTCGAGCAATTCTTCCTGCAGACGCTCGCGTGTCATCGCGTCAAGGGCACCGAAAGGCTCATCCATCAGCACAACCTCGGCGTCGTTGGCCAGCACCCGCGCGATCGCGACCCGTTGGCGCATGCCGCCGGACAACTGATGCGGATAGGCGTCGGCAAACTTGGCCAGTCCCACCATGTCGATGAAGTGCGACACAGTTTCCCGCGCCCTCGTCTTTGGCACGCCGCGCGAGGTCGGCCCGAAGGCGATGTTGTCGCGAACGGTGAGCCAGGGAAACAACGCATAGTCCTGGAACACCATGCCGCGTTCGGGCACAGGCTCGGTGATGGGCTGACCCCACATCAGCGCCGCGCCGGAGGTCGGCGTTTCGAACCCGGCAATGATGCGCAGCAAGGTGGATTTCCCGCAGCCCGACGCGCCGATGAGCGTGATGAACTCGCCTTTCCTGATGGTCAGGCTCGCATCCTTCAGCGCATGGATCGTCTGGTCCTGCAGCTGGAAGGTCTTGGAAACATTCCGGATTTCGATGATCGGGATCGTAGGTTCAGCCATGGTGGTTGGGGCTCCAGCGCAGGAGGCGGTTGCCGACGGCAAGCACGATCCGGTCGGATATGTAGCCGGCGATGCCGATGATGATCATGCCGCAGATCACCAGTTCCGTGCGCGAGAGCGTGCGCCCGTCCATGATGACCGCGCCCAGGCCCTGGGGAACACCGGTCATTTCGCCCACGACGATGACGAACCAGGCCAGCCCGAGGCCAAGCCGCAGTCCTGTGAAGATGGAGGGTAATGCAGCGGGCAGCACCACCCTGAAGAACTGGGCATTGCCCTTGCAGCCGAGCATGGACGCCGCCTCGAACAGCTTGGGATCGACATTCTTCACGCCGAAGATGGTGTTGAGCAGGATCGGGAAGAAGGCGCCCAGAAAGACCAGAGCGAAGGCGGAACGCGCCCCAAGGCCGAACAGGATCATCGAAAGCGGCAGCCAGGCCGTGACCGGAATGGGCCGCATCAGCTGGAAGAACGGATCGAGAAGCTGCCGGGCCACCGGAATGCGCCCGATCAGCAGCCCGATCGGCAAGGCCGCAAGCGCCGCGAGCGCAAAGCCGCCATAGACCCGGCTCATTGAGGCGAACAGATGGATGTGCATGGTCGCGGAGAAGGCATCGTTGTAGATCCCGCCCCAGACAAAATCGACCATGTATTCCGCCGTCTCGAAGGGCGTCGGGATCAGCCTGGTCCAGCGCCTCACGGTGGCCACGTGCCAGAACACCAGCAGCAGGCCGGGCACGATCAGCGCAAGGCCCAGCGGCTTGAGGCGGCGACCCAGATAATCACCCGCACGCGCTGGCGCACCGGTGTTCATGGGGCTGATCTCGGCCATGGCCATGGTCTGATCCTCGGCTCTTGTCATGAAGGTGGGGCGGCAAAACCGGAGATCGTGCCGCCCGTGGGTGGAAGCGGTCAGGCTGAGGCCACGGCCTTGGAGAAGGACGGGTTCAGGAACTTGGCAAAATCGGGCAAGGCCCTGATCTGCTTCAATTCTAGCATCTGCTGCGCATAGGTGCGCGCCTGCCCGAGAACCGTGTCGGTCAGCTCCCACGTGTACTCGACATTGTTGGCCGCCAGGGCATGATCGACAGCCGCGCGGTTGGCCCCCAGTTTCGCAACGGTCATCTCGGCCACGGCAGCCTTGTTCGCCATCATGAATTCAGACGATTTGCGATGCAC
>JANMHN010000408.1:0-3611 GCA_031375185.1 Allobosea sp.
AAAAGATGGTGAATTGTTGCGCGCTGCCGCGAATCCGCGCGGCATGCAGGCCTATGCGGCGGGGCGCTGACACATGACATGGTCGATTGTTGCCAAGGATGAGGCCACCGGGCAGATCGGCATCGCCGTCGCCACCTGCGCCTTCGCGGTCGGCGCGCGGGTGCCATTCGTCGCCACCGGCATCGGGGCCATTGCCACGCAGGCCTTCGTCAACCCGTTCTACGGCCTGCGCGGGCTGGAACTGATGGCGGCCGGCGCAACGGCAGAGGATGTGATCCGCATCTTCACAGGGGCGGATGACGGGCGCGGCCAGCGGCAGGTCCATGCCATGGATGCCAGGGGCCGGATCGCGGCTTACACGGGTGCTGATTGCGTGCCTTGGTGCGGGCATCTGGTGCGCGAGACGTTTTCCGTGGCTGGCAACATGCTGGCCGGGCCAGAGGTGATTGCCGAGACAGCCAGCGTGTTCGAGGCCAATGCAGGCCTGCCCCTTCCGCAACGCTTCCTCGCCGCCATGAACGCGGGCGAGGCGGCTGGCGGCGACAAGCGCGGCAGGCAGTCCGCCGCGATGCTGATCAATGACAGCCAGGAATATCCGCTGATCGACATCCGCGTCGATGACCATGCCGATCCGCTGGCCGAACTGGCCCGGCTTGTAGCCGTGAGCGCCGAGCGCTACCTGCACTACCGCAAATTCATGCCCAGCCGCGAACGCCCTGCGGGCGTTATCGACCGGGCGGAGATCGAGCGGCTGATCGCGCAATCCATCGCAGCCGCAAAAGCATCAATCGCATGAGCGCGCCTCTTCTCAGCGTCGAGGATCTGCGGGTAAGGTTCCCGAACGCCTCTGGCGGGCATCTGGTCGCGGTCGATGGCATCAGCTTTTCCGTCCGCGAGGGGCAGACGCTCGGCATTGTCGGCGAGTCAGGCTGCGGCAAGAGCGTGACCTCGCTGGCAACGATGGGGCTGATTCCGAAAAAGACCGCCGACATTTCCGGCCGCGTCATCTTCGAGGGCCAGGATCTCCTGACCATCCCGGACGATACGCTGCGCGACCTGCGCGGCAACCGGCTGGCGATGATCTTCCAGGAGCCGATGACCTCGTTGAATCCTTCGCACACCATCGGCGCGCAGATCACGGAAGCTGTGCTGCGCCACCGCGATGTTTCGGCGGCTGAGGCCAAGGCCCGTGCCATCGAGATGCTGCGGCGGGTGCGCATCCCGGTGCCGGAGGAGCGCTTCCACGACTATCCGCACAAGCTTTCGGGCGGCATGCGGCAGCGGGCGATGATCGCCATGGCGCTGGCCTGCGACCCCAGGCTGATCATCGCGGATGAACCCACGACCGCGCTCGATGTCACCATCCAGGCCCAGATCCTCGACCTGCTGCGCGAATTGCGCGAGGACACCGGCGCTGCCGTCATCCTCATCACCCATGATCTCGGAGTGGTGGCGGAGGTCTGCGACGAGGTTCTGGTGATGTATGCCGGGCAGGTCGTCGAGCGCGCGCCCGTGGATGCGTTGTTCCGCATGCCGCAGCACCCCTACACGGTTGGGCTGATGGGCTCGATCCCGCGGCTGGACACCCGCAAGGACAAACTCGCCGCCATTCGCGGCAGTGTGCCGAACATGGCTCTGGCGCAGCAGGGATGCCGGTTCGCGGCGCGCTGTCCGTTTGCGGACCACAGATGCCGCAGCGAAGCGCCGCCTTTGCTGGAGGCCGCGCCCGGCCAGTTCAGCCGCTGCTGGAAAGCCCCGCTGGAGGCTCTGGCCGCATGAGCGCGCTTCTGGAGGCCAAGGGCCTGACAAAGCATTTCGTGGCGCGGCGCTCCTTGCTTGGCCGTCCCCTTTCATCGGTGAAGGCGGTTGACGGCATCGACCTGTCCATCAGGGCGGGCGAGACGCTGGCGCTGGTGGGCGAGTCCGGTTGCGGGAAATCGACCGTGGGCCGCCTGATCCTCAGGTTAATCGAGCCGACATCGGGCACGGTCAGCTTCGATGGCCGCGACCTGCTCGGCGTGCCTGAGGCAGAACTGCGCGCCATGCGGCGGCATGCACAACTGATCTTCCAGGATCCGTTCGCCTCGCTCAATCCGCGCATGACGGTCGGTGACGCGCTGGAGGAACCGCTCATCCTGCACAGGCTTGTTCCGCCACCGGAGCGGGGCAAACGTGTCGGTGAATTGCTCGCGCTCGTCGGCCTGCGCCCCGAACACGCGCAGCGCTATCCGCACGAGTTCTCCGGTGGGCAGCGCCAGCGCATCGTCATCGCCAGGGCGCTGGCGGGCGAGCCGCGCCTGATCGTCTGCGACGAGCCGGTGTCGGCGCTCGATGTCTCGATCCGCGCGCAGATCCTCAACCTGCTGCGCGACCTGCAGCAGCGGCTGGGCTTGGCGCTGGTGTTCATCTCGCACGACCTGGCCGTGGTGAAGCACATCGCGGACAACATCGCGGTGATGTATCTGGGCCGCATCGTCGAGACAGGTCCGGCTGACGCGATCTTCCGCGACCCGCGCCACCCTTACACGCGGGCGCTTCTCTCGGCGATCCCGGTCACGTCTCCCTCGCGCAGCCGCAAGCGCGTCATTCTCGACGGCGACGTGCCAAGCCCGATCAATCCGCCGCCGGGCTGCCACCTGCACAAGCGCTGCCCGCACGCGGTGGATCAATGCGCGCGCGACGTGCCTGCACTTGAAGCCGACGGCGCCCACCTCACAGCCTGCCACCGCTGGCGCGAGATCGGCCCTGCCGGCAACATCATTCCCGATGAGGACATCGCCGATCCGCGCCTGCAGAAGCTGATCGCGGCCTTTGCGGATCAGGCTTGAAGGGCGCATGATGCACAAGACAGGTCCATCCCGGAGAACCATCCTTACCTCAAGCCCGTCGAAGGATGGGCTCCAGAAAGACGAAGAGATCATCGCCCGCCAAATCCTCGTCCTTCGAGGGGCTCAGGATGAGGATTTTGGGGTGTGCGGCCTTCCAGTGATGGCCCGCGCCTTGCCTGTTTTGACATGTCGCATCTTGAACCATCCTCATCCTGAACCCGTCGAAGGATGGGCTCCAGTGAACCTCCCGATATCCCGCCGGCCAAATCTTCGTCCTTCGACGGGCTCAGTATGAGGATTTTGGAGATGTTGCCGTCTGATCATGGCCCGCGCCTTGCTTGATGTTGTCGATATGAAATACTGCCAGCTCTGGAGAACCCGCCCATGAAGAACCAGATGAAATTGCTCATCACCAGCGCGCTTGTCGCATCAGGCCTCGCGCTCACGGCCAGCGTGGCTGTTGCGCAATCCAGCATCCGCATCGGCCTCGCGGAAGACCCCGATGTGCTCGATCCGACGCTGGGGCGCACGTACGTGGGACGCATCGTGTTCGCGTCGATCTGTGACAAGCTCTTCGACATCGACGCCAAGCTCAATGTCGTGCCGCAACTGGCGCTGTCCCACCAGACATCCCCCGATGGAAAGGCCGTGACGATCAAGCTCAGGCCCGGCGTGAAATTCCATGACGGGGAGCCGCTGGACGCCGAGGCCGCCAAGTTTTCCATCGAACGCCACATGACCATGCAGGGCTCGTTCCGCAGGCCGGAACTGGCGCAGGTGGAC
>JANMHN010000484.1:0-2108 GCA_031375185.1 Allobosea sp.
TTGCCTGACGTGACTTTTGTCGTCCGTCATGCCCTTCACACGGCGTGATGGGTTCCGGGTTCCGCTTCGCGGCCCCGGAATGACGTCGACCTCAACCCTTCAGCACGTCCACCAGCGTCTTGCCGAGCCGCGCGGGGCTAGGCGAAACACGGATGCCAGCGGCTTCCATGGCCGCGATCTTGTCTTCCGCGCCGCCCTTGCCGCCCGAGATGATGGCACCGGCATGGCCCATGCGGCGGCCCGGAGGGGCGGTGCGGCCCGCGATGAAACCGACCATCGGCTTCTTGCGGCCACGCTTGGCCTCGTCCTTGATGAACTGCGCGGCGTCTTCTTCGGCCGAGCCGCCGATCTCGCCAATCATCACGATGGAGTGGGTGTGCGGATCGGCCAGGAACATCTCCAGCATGTCGATGAACTCGGTGCCCTTGACCGGGTCGCCGCCGATGCCGACCGCCGTGGTCTGGCCAAGGCCTTCGCGCGTGGTCTGGAACACCGCTTCATAGGTCAGCGTGCCGGAGCGCGAGACGATGCCGACCGAGCCGGGCTTGAAGATGTTGGCCGGCATGATGCCAATCTTGCACTCGCCTGCGGTGACAACGCCGGGGCAGTTCGGTCCGATCAGGCGCGTCTTCGAGCCGATCAGCGCCCGCTTGACCTTGATCATGTCGGTGACGGGAATGCCCTCGGTGATGCAGATTGCGAGCGGCACTTCCGCATCGATCGCCTCAAGGATCGCATCGGCCGCGCCCGGAGGCGGCACGTAGATCACGGTCGCGGTCGCGCCTGTGGCGGCCACCGCTTCCAGCACCGTGTCGAACACGGGCAGGCCCAGATGCACAATTCCGCCTTTGCCGGGCGAGGTGCCGCCGACCATCTTGGTGCCATAGGCGAGCGCCTGCTCGGAGTGGAACGTGCCATTCTTGCCGGTAAAGCCCTGGCAGATGACCTTGGTGGTCTTGTCGATGAGGATGGACATTCGTTTCCTAGCTATTTCAGTGAGATCAACGATCTGCCATAATACCCAAAGTAACAACTTTGGGATCTAGCTGTGGTGCATCTGTATAAGTCATATAGAATTCGGAGCCAGACACCGCTAACTGCCATATCCGCATGCGCTGACCCCCGCTTTTATCTTCAGCGATAAGCTTGCGAGTTCCGAGAATTTCATCAAGATTTTTCTCAACTTCGCTTGAAATTACCGACCCTGATGCAAGCGTACAGATTGAAACAGATCGATTCCTAAAGGTTCCACTATTAATTCCTACAAGATAATCCGGAGCCGTATTTGAGCGAACAAACCAACCATTCGCCTCTGAACTGGCATTTGCGGCACCAACAGCTGCCAACATGTCTCCGGACGACTTACGCCAACCTGCGAGGCGAGCCATTGCTTCGACCGCGGCAAGCTTAGGCATGGTTTGAACGCAAGTGGCGACAAAGGCTGCTACAATCTCTCTCCCTGCCGAACGCGGTTTATCTGCCTGAGCAACCGCAATGCACGTCGCATATAGAAATAGCCCTGCAACTAGAAATGCGCGCGCGGTCATATCCCTCAGCCCTTCACGGCCTTGACGATCTTCTGGGCTGCGTCATCGAGGTCATCCGCCGGAATGACGTTGAGCCCGCTGTCGCGGATGATCGCCTTGCCTTCCTCGACATTGGTGCCTTCAAGGCGCACGACCAGCGGCACCTGAAGGCCGACGGCCTTGACCGCGCCGATCACGCCGCGCGCGATCACGTCACACTTCATGATGCCGCCGAAGATGTTGACGAGAATGCCCTTCACCTGCGGATCGGCGGTGATGATCTTGAAGGCCGCCGTGACCTTCTCTTCAGATGCGCCGCCACCGACATCAAGGAAGTTGGCGGGCTCCGCGCCATAGAGCTTGATGATGTCGAGCGTTGCCATGGCAAGGCCCGCGCCGTTGACCATGCAGCCGATGGTGCCATCGAGCGCGATGTAGGCCAGGTCATGTTTCGAGGCTTCGATCTCCTTGGCGTCTTCTTCCGAGATGTCGCGCAGGGCCACGATGTTCGGGTGACGGTAGAGCGAGTTGGAATCAAAGGAAATCTTGGCGTCGAGGCACTTGAGCTGGCCATCCTTGGTG
>JANMHN010000433.1:0-2631 GCA_031375185.1 Allobosea sp.
CTGGATGGCAAACTGTTCCACGAGGCGACCGTGCGCAGCGGCAATCCATACCGCCTGACCGGGCGGCCCGCGCGCTGGAGTTGCCCGACACCGGACATGGTCTCCCGGCTTCCCGTCAACTGAACCTGCACCTCAATCCACAACCGAATGTGAGTCTGGACACCTGACACGATGGCAATGCCGAAATTCGATTTCCCCAAGACCGAGGCCGGCAAGCGGCCTGTCATGTTGCTGACGGGGGCCTCGCGCGGCATCGGCCATGCCACCGTGATGCAGTTCGCCATGGCCGGATGGCGCATCCTGTCCTGTTCGCGGCAGGCCTTTTCCGACAAGTGCCCATGGCCGTCAGGCGCCGATGACCATGTCCAGATCGACCTTGCCGACCCGGTGGACACCGAGCGGGGCATCGGCGAAATCCGCCGCCGCCTCGAAAAGGAGGGCGGCAAGCTCAATGCGCTGGTCAACAATGCAGGCATCTCGCCCAAAGGTCCCGGCGGAAGCCGTCTAGGTGCCGCCGACACCTCGTTCAATGACTGGAGCCGGGTGTTTCAGGTCAATTTCTTCGCGCCGATCATGCTGGCGCGCGGATTGTTCGCCGAGCTGAAGGCCGGGGAGGGCGCCATCGTCAACGTCACGTCCATCGCCGGCACCCAGGTGCATCCGTTCGCGGGTGCCGCCTATGCGACCTCGAAAGCGGCGCTGGCCTCGCTGACACGCGAAATGGCCTCCGATTTCGGCCCACACGGCATCCGCGTCAACTCGATCTCGCCAGGCGAGATCGACACGTCCATCCTGTCGCCGGGAACTGACAAGATCGTCGAGAAGCTGCCCATGCGCCGCCTTGGCACCACCGACGAGGTCGCCAAGGCGATCTACTTCCTGTGTACCGGCGCCTCGTCCTATGTGACGGGCGCCGAACTGCATATCAACGGCGGTCAGCACGTGTGAGGGTGCCCTGAACATGGCCGGGGAAGCTGTGCCCGAAGGTTTGCGCCTTTTGTCGTTTCCAGCCTCCGCAAGGGCGGCTGCGCGCCCGGTGCTCGCGGCTTCGGTCGCGGTGTTCAGGGCTGATGGCAGGGTCATCCTCGCCACGCGCACCAGCCCGCCCGCCGCCGGAATATGGTCATTGCCCGGCGGCAAGGTGGAGGCGGGGGAAACACTCGAAGAGGCAGCCTTGCGCGAACTTGACGAGGAGTTGCGCGTCAAGGCCCGCATCGTCGGTTTCAACCGCCACGTCGAGATCATCGACAAGGACAACGGGGGACGGATCAGCCATCATTTCGTCATCGCCTCCTTCGTGGCCGACTGGCTGGAGGGCGAGCCGCAGACCGGGCCGGAGGCCGGGGCCGTGATGTGGGCCGATCCGTTCAGCCTCAAGGGCCTGCCGACAACCCGCCAGCTTGGCGAAGCCCTTCGCGCGGCCCATCGCATCTGGGTGGCAGGCAGATGAGGGTGCCGTTAAGATATGCCGCGTCCCTGCTGTCTGCCTGCCTTGTGCTGGCCCTTACATCACGGCTTGAGGCCCAGCAGCAACGCTCGCAGCAGGCCCGCCCGCCCGCGCCGCCTGCCGCTGTGCCGGCCCCCGAGCCTCCGCCCGTGGCCTATGAACCGGACCTGCTCAGGCTGGCGGAAATCATGGGCTCCCTCGCCTTCCTGCGCCAGCTCTGCACGGGGCCTGATGCGCTGCGCTGGCGGGTGCGCATGATCGAACTGCTGGAGGTCGAGGGCACGAGCGCAGGCCGCAAGGAGCGGCTGGCCGGAGCCTACAACCGCGGCTATTCGAGCTATGCGCTGACCTATCGCAATTGCACCGGCTCGGCGCAGGAAGCGACCGCCCGCCTCTCCGAGGACGGAGACAAGCTCTCGCGCCGCATTTCAGGTCGCTTTGGCGGCTGATTGTCCACAGATTTCATGGTCAGGTTAACCTTCCTTAAAGGGTTCGCTGGCGCTGGCCGGGGCGGCCCCTTAAACAAACTTGGGTTCACTGAATGCTTGCCATGTCCAATCTGACCAATGACAATCCGGATCTTTCCCGGCCCGTTGACGATGATGCCGCCGATCTGAGGCGCATCGCCGTCACCTATGTCGACGAGGCTTTTGCCACTGGCCGCCACGAGGGCCTTGATGGCGACAGTCTGGCCCATGCGGCGCTGTTCGCCGCCTTCCGCGATCTGGTTGCCACTTATGGCGAGGATGCCACTGCGGTTTTTGCCGAAACACTGGCGGGCAAGATCAAGGCCGGCGCCTACACGATGTCGACCCGGCACTGACACGCGATTGTCATGCATGAGGAAGGGTGGCGCGGGAGCGATCTTCCAGCTATGAGGCCTGACGACTGTCCGCAGGCAAGATCTGCATTCCCGGCGCTGTGATTGACCTCCATGACTGACATCCTCTCCCTTGAACGCGAGACGCTTGCCGCCATCGCCGCCGCTGCCGACGAAACCGGTCTTGAACAGGTGCGCATTGCGGTGCTGGGCAAGGCAGGCACGATTTCCGGCCTTCTGAAGACGCTGGGCTCCATGACGCCCGAAGAGCGCAAGGAAAAAGGCCCGCTGATCAACGGCCTGCGCGACAAGGTCAGCAGCGCATTGGCCGCCCGAAAAGACGCGCTCAGTGATGCTGCTCTCG
>JANMHN010000067.1:0-8310 GCA_031375185.1 Allobosea sp.
TGAAAGCCGCCATCACGGCGGAAACCGCCGCCATCATGATCGAACCCATCCAGGGCGAGGGCGGGCTCAGGCCCGTGCCCAACCAATGCCTCAGAGGCTTGCGCGAGCTTTGCGACGCGCACGGCCTCCTGCTCATCATGGACGAGGTGCAGACCGGGGTCGGTCGCACGGGCAAGCTTTTCGCCCATGAGTGGAGCGGCATCACTCCCGACATCATGTCGATCGCCAAGGGCATCGGCGGCGGCTTTCCGATGGGCGCATGCCTGGCCACCGAAGCGGCGGCCATCGGCATGGTTGCCGGCACGCACGGCACGACGTTCGGCGGCAACCCGCTGGCCATGGCGGTGGGCAACGCCGTGCTCGACGTTGTGCTGGCCGACGGGTTCCTCGACACCGTCAACAAGGTCGCGCTCTCGTTCAAGCAAAAGCTCGCCGCCTTTGCCGACAGCCACCCGCATGTGATCGAGGGCGTGCGCGGCCAGGGCCTTTTGATCGGCGTCAAATGCCGCGTGCCGAACACGGAGTTCCAGGCAGCCGCGCGCAAGGCGGGCCTGCTGTCGGTCGGTGCCGGCGACAATGTGGTGCGCCTCATTCCGCCGCTGACCATCACGGAAGGCGAACTTGGCGAAGCCATGCAGCGGCTTGAACGGGCTGCTCTCGCCATCGAGGCCGATCTGTCCCGCGCGGCGGCGGAATGAGCCTTGCCCCCTGTTGCGTATCCGGAGTGCGGTGATGCTGCGCCATTTTCTTGATCTTTCCGATTTTTCAGGCCCGGAACTGAGGGCCATGCTCGATATGGGGCGCGACATCAAATCTCGCCGCCGCAACGCTGGTGCTCATGCCGACAAGGTGCTGGACGGCAAGGTCGTGGCCATGATCTTCGATCAGCCCAGCTTGCGCACACGCGCCTCGTTCGAGGTTGGCATCCATGAGCTTGGCGGCACCCCGATGTTTGTCACCGGGCGCGAGATCCAGCTTGGCGAGAGAGAGAGCGTGGCCGATACGGCGCGCGTGTTCTCGCGCTATGTCGACGGCATCATGATCCGCATTCTGGATCACGCCCAGCTTCGCGAGTTCGCCGAATTTGCCACGGTGCCTGTGATCAACGGCCTGACGAAGACATCGCATCCCTGCCAGGTCATGGCCGACATCATGACTTTCGAGGAGCATCGTGGCCCGCTGCACAAGCGCAAGATCGCCTGGACCGGCGACAGCAACAATGTGCTGACATCCTGGATCCATGCCGCAGGCCGGTTTGATTTCGAACTGCACATCGCAACCCCCGCAGAGCTGAAACCGGCTGCCCCGCTTCTGGCCTGGGCACAGGACAATGGCGCGAAGCTGACGCTCACAACCCGTCCCGAGGAAGCGGTCGAGGGCGCGGATTGCGTCATCACCGACTGCTGGGTTTCGATGGGCGATGCGGAAGGCAACCGGCACAACCTGCTCAGGCCCTACCAGGTAGACGAGCAACTGATGAAGCGAGCTGAGCGAAAGGCCATTTTCATGCACTGCCTGCCTGCCTCGCGCGGGGAAGAGGTCACCGATGAGGTGATGGATGGTGCGCAGTCCGTCGTCTATGACGAAGCCGAGAACCGGCTGCATGCACAAAAGGCGATCCTGGCCTGGTGCTTCGGGCAGGGTCGGGCCTGATCGACATGGACGATGCCGCCGACCTGATGATGGATGACCGCGTCCTCCCTTTCACGGTGGAGGAGCTTGATGTGCGCGGGCGGATCGTCCGCCTCGGCCCCGCGCTCGACATGATCCTGCACCGGCATGGCTATCCGGAGCCCGTGGCGCGCGTTCTGGGCGAGGCCGTGGCGCTGACAGCCCTGCTCGGCACCACGCTCAAATATGACGGTCGCTTCCAGCTCCAGACGAAGTCGGACGGCGCCATCGAGATGCTGGTGGTGGATTTCGATACGCCGGACAAGATCAGGGCTGTGGCGCGCTTCGACGCCGCGAGGCTCGGCCAGGCAGTCATGCACCAGAAAACCAGCACGGCGCAGTTGCTGGGCTCGGGCTATCTTGGCATGACCATCGACCAGGGCAGCCATGTCTCGCGCTATCAGGGGGTAGTGCCGCTCGATGGCGAGGACGGGCTCGAAGAGGCGGCCCACCGCTATTTCCGCCAGTCCGAGCAGATCCCCACCCGGCTCAGGCTGGCGACCGCCCGGGTCGTCGGTTCGCAGGGCGAGAGCTGGCGGGCGGGCGGCATCATGGTGCAGTTCCTGCCGACTTCGCCGGACCGGCAAAGGCAGCAGGATCTTGATCCCGGCGATGACCCAAAAGGACGCGTCACGCAGGAGCGCGACCCCGACGGCGTGACAGACGATGCCTGGACCGAAGCGCGCGCCCTTGTCGATACGGTCGAGGATCATGAGCTGGTCGATCCGCTGCTCGACAGCGGGCAACTGATCCATCGGCTGTTCCACGAACGTGGCGCGCGCGTGTTCGACACGGCCAGCGTGCGTGAACATTGCCGCTGCTCGCGTGGCAGCATCATGTCCATGCTGCGCAATTTCGCACCCGCGGACCGCAGCGCGATGGTTGCAGACGACGGCATGGTGCAGGTCACATGTGAATTCTGTTCACGAGACTACCGTTTTGCGCCTGACGAGATCGAAAGCGAGATCAACGAGGCGCAGCACGTCAGGCCCTGACCCATTCGATCGCATCCTCGAGCCTGTCATTGCCCCAGAACAGCTCGCCGTCCTGCGTCACGAAGGCAGGGGCACCAAAGATTCCAAGCGATTTGGCCAACTCGGTTTCGGCCTTGAGCCGTCCCTTGATCTCCTCGCTCTTGGACAAGGTCAACGCACCCTGGGCATCGACGCCTGCAGCTCTCAGCGCTTCGACGATGACCGGCTCTTCCTGAATCGACCGGCCCTCCCCGAACTGGAGATGGTAGCAGGACCGGGTGAAGGCCGGCGTCCAGCCCGCATCGCGACCCGCCAACGCCACACGGGCGCAACTCAGCGAGTTCTGCGGAAAAGGAGCGGGACGTTTCAGCGCAAGGCCGTATTTCTGGCAACGGCGTTCCATGTCACGCCACATGTATTTGCCCTTGACAGGAAACAGGTTGAACGGGGAGTTGTTCCAGCCCTGGGCGGCAAAGATCGGCCCCAGTAAAAAGGGCCGCCAGCGAACATCCACGCCGGCCTCTTGCGCCATCTGCTCAATGCGCATGGCAGACAGATAAGAATACGACGAGGCGAAATCATACCAGAAGTCCAGTGACGGCCGGTTTGGCATGGGCACCTCTCAAGATTCGCGATCCACATTAAGCCAGATGCGCCGCTCTGCAAGACTGCGACATGCGCACGCTATGTTGCGCAAGCGCGCGTGTTCGGCTACCGCACGGACCACAGGAGCATTGCGCACAAAAGCGGTTACCGGTTTTGTGGGATCGCAATGCTCCAAGACTTTATGATGATCCATGCACTCAAAACCCAGGGCAGCCGCATCATTCGTTAGCCGCCGCCTGCTGCCGGAAGACATCCCATGACTGCGATCCACAAGCCTGTGAAGAAAGTTGTTCTTGCCTATTCGGGTGGTCTCGACACCTCGATCATCCTGAAATGGCTTCAGACGACCTATGGCTGCGAGGTCGTAACCTTCACGGCAGACCTTGGCCAAGGAGAGGAGCTTGGGCCTGCGCGCGAGAAGGCGCTCCTGCTGGGCATCAAACCCGAAAACATCTTCATGGATGACCTGCGCGAAACCTTCGTGAAGGACTACGTATTTCCGATGTTTCGCGCCAATGCCCTTTATGAAGGGGTCTATCTGCTCGGAACGTCCATTGCCCGCCCGCTGATCGCCAAGCGCCAGATCGAGATCGCCGAACTGGTCGGCGCAGATGCCGTGTCCCATGGCGCGACGGGCAAAGGCAATGACCAGGTCCGGTTCGAACTGGGTTATTACGCGCTGAAGCCCGACATCACCATCATCGCGCCCTGGCGGGAGTGGGATCTGCGCTCGCGCGAGCAACTGATCGCCTTCGCCGAACAGCACCAGATTCCGATCGCACGCGACAAGCGGGGCGAAGCGCCTTTCTCGGTCGATGCCAACCTGCTGCACGCCTCCTCGGAGGGCAAGGTGCTGGAAGACCCGGCGCAAGAGGTTCCGGACTATGTCTATTCGCGGACAGACGGACCGGAAGCCGCGCCCGATGTCGCGACCACGATCAGCATCGACTTCAAGGAAGGCGACGCGGTCGCCATCAACGGCGTGGCCATGACACCGGCCACGCTGCTGACGGAACTCAACCGTCTGGGCAAGATCAACGGTATCGGCAGGCTGGATCTGGTCGAGAACCGCTTTGTCGGCATGAAATCACGCGGCATGTATGAAACGCCGGGCGGCACGATCCTGCATGTCGCGCACCGCGCCATCGAGAGCATCACGCTGGATCGCGGCGCGGCGCATCTCAAGGAAGAGCTGATGCCGAAATATGCGGAGCTGATCTACAACGGCTTCTGGTTCTCGCCTGAACGCGAGATGCTGCAGTGCCTGATCGACAAGAGCCAGGAGTTCGTCACGGGCACCGTCAGGCTCAAGCTCTACAAGGGCAACACCATCGTGATCGGGCGCACAAGCGTCTACTCACTGTATGATCAGGATCTGGTGACCTTCGAGGAAGGAGCGGTGGCCTATGATCACCGCGATGCGGCAGGCTTCATCAAGCTCAATGCCCTGCGCCTGCGCACGCTTGGGCAACGCCGGAAGAAACTGTGCATCTGATGCAGCTGACATGCCCCATGAGGTGATCAACCATGCTCGCTGTTTCAGCAGGGACAATATCCTGAAATGAACTTTGTGAGTGTCCATGATCTCCTGTATTCAGCGGTCGGCGAGTGGTCATGAGCCGGTTCGCGCGCATGACAGAAACCGACGACGGACTACAGCCGAAACAGGGACAATCACTTGAAAATTGACATTCATGATGCCTCCATTGCATACCTTAACGGAAGCTGTAACCGTCAATGCCCATTTCGGGTTTGGCCATGACCACCAACCTGTACCGGGTGGTGGCACAATGGATGATCCGTGCCAGCGAACTGGGGCCTTTGAGCCATGAGTAGTGTGCCTGAACCTCATCCATCAAGGCCCGGCCGCACACAATACAAACGCGCTGTTGGCATGTTGAACGACAGCATCGCGCTGATCTGCGCACCTGTCCTGGCCTATATCTTCAGGCTTGGCGACTTTCCAGCGCTCGAGCGGAGCTTCATCTGGTTCGCGCTGCCTTTTTTCGTGGCCGGTTTCCTGTCTCTCATGCTGGTTGGCCTGAACCGCGGTTCGTGGCGCTATGCGTCGCTTGAAGACCTGATCGCGATCATGAAATGTGCCGTGATCGCTGTCATGGCGGGCGCTGTCGGTGCCGTGATCGGTGGCTCACTTGACGGTTTCCCCCGCTCTCTCCTGCCGCTCAGCTTCATCACGTTGCTGGTGCTCATGGCTGGACCACGGGTCATTTACCGGATCTTCAAGGAGAAAGTCCCGTCAATCAATCGCAGGCACAGGTCGAGGTCCGAACCCGTGCTGCTCTATGGTTATTGCGATGCCAGCGCCAATTTCATCCGGCAGGCCAGGCGGGAACATAGCCTGCCGCTGAACCCCGTCGGCATCATCGCCCACCGTGACAGCCACGCAAACCGCACGCTTTACGACGTGCCGGTGCTCGGCACGTTGCCTGATCTCGCGGACATCGTCGAGCGCCAACGCGGGCGGGGCCGCGACATCGGCAAGATCATCATCGCCCTGCCCCATCCGCCCGTCGAGGAAATCGAACGGATCGTCGAAGCGGCTGCCAGCCTGAACATCACGACGCTTCAGGTTCCGCATTTCTCGGATTTTCTCAACGCAGATGCCCCTGCTGCGCCGCAGACGATCAACATCGAGGATCTTCTGGGCCGCACCAACATCAATGTCGACACCTCCAGCATCTCCAACCAGTTCGTCGGCAAGCGCGTGCTGGTGACAGGCGCAGGTGGTTCGATCGGCTCGGAGATCTGCCAGCAGGTTGCGGCTCTCGGGATCCGGCACATCACGCTTGTCGATCAGGGCGAATACAACCTGTACATGATCGACGGCGACATGGCGCAGCGCTTCAATGGCCTCTCGCGTTCGGCGGTGTTGTGCGATGTCCGTGACCGGGCGGCTGTCGAGCGTGTGATGGCACAGGAAAAACCCGATCTGGTTTTCCATGCCGCTGCGCTCAAGCATGTTCCGCTGGTCGAAGCGAACCAGGTTGAAGGCATGCGGACCAACATCGTCGGCACGCGCAATGTCGCCGATGCGGCGCTTGCTGCCGGCTGCGATGCCTTCGTGATGATCTCGACGGACAAGGCCGTCAATCCGACCAACGTGATGGGGGCGTCAAAGCGGTTTGCCGAGGCCTATTGCCAGCTTCTCGACCGGACATCGGCAAGAACACGTTTCATGACCGTCAGGTTCGGCAATGTGCTTGGCTCCGCCGGATCGGTCGTGCCCCTCTTCACGCGGCAGATTGCCAAGGGAGGCCCGATCACGGTCACGCATCCGGACATCGAGCGCTACTTCATGACGATCCCGGAAGCGGTCAGGCTGGTCATCGCAGCCTGCGTGCGCGGCATGGCGGCGGCATCGGACAGGGGGCGCATTTTCGTGCTCGACATGGGCAAGCCGATCCGCATCGTCGATCTGGCGCGGAGGATGATCCAGCTCTCCGGCCTGAAGCCGAACGAGGACATCAAGATCGAATTCATCGGCCTGAGGCCGGGCGAGAAACTCTATGAGGAAACATTCGCGTCAAGCGAAGTGCTGCTGCCGACGGACAACACATGGCTGCAGGTCGCGGGCTACCGTCCGGTCAATCCAGACACGATGTCCCGCGCGCTTGACGTGATCGAGGCGGCCATCATGGCGGGTGATGCCACACTTGGCGTCAGCGGCGTGAAGATGATCGTCCCTGAACTCGTGCGCGAGGCGGAACATCCTGATGCTGCAGGCAAGCCTGCCACCGTCACGGTCCTGGCCCAGCGGCAGGCTGGAGCAGCACCCGGCTGATATCCTGGCCGGACCTGATCATGCCAATGGCCATCGGTCAAACCCGATGGCCATTGGTATCACAGGATGGCTCGCGCATGGCCCGGATGACCGAAGCGCCCCGACGTCCTCACTAAACCGGTGACAGGACGGCCTTCACGACGAGGCCGATCACGCGCTGCTGGTCAACCTCTGTCATGGCCGTCCCGGACGGCAGGCAAAGTCCCTGCCTGAACATCTGTTCGGACAGGGCGCCGCCCATGCTTTCGGCGCCTTCAAACACAGGTTGCAGGTGCATGGGCTTCCACAGGGGTCTGCTCTCGATGTTATGCTGCTCCAGTGCCACCCTGACATCTTCAGCCGTGACACCGGCGACCTCGGGATCGATGAACACAACGGCGAGCCAGCGGTTCGAGACCGTTCCGGGCGGATCTTCAAGAAACGACACGCCGGGAAGCTGCGAAAGGCCCTTGCGGTAGGCGGCATAGATCTCGTGCTTGCGGGAGACCCGCGCATCCAGCGCCTCGAGTTGCGCCCGCCCGATGGCCGCGCAGATGTTGCTGAGGCGGTAGTTGAAGCCGACTTCAAGGTGCTCGTAATGAGGCACAGGCTCGCGGGCCTGCGTCGACAGGAAACGCGCCTTCCTGATATGCGCCTCGTTCTCGGACAAAAGCGCGCCGCCGCCCGATGTGGTGATGATCTTGTTGCCGTTGAACGACAGGATGGTGAAATCCGCCAGACGGCCGGCAGGACTGCCGTGAAGGGTCGAACCCAGCGATTCCGCCGCATCCGATACCAACGCCACGCCATGCCGGTCGCACAGGGCACGGGCACGGGCCATGTCGACAGGGATGCCATAAAGATCCGTCACGATCAGTGCCTTCGGCAAGTCACCGCGCAAGGCTGCGCGCACAAGCTCCGCGTCGACCAGGTCAAGATCAATGACGCCGTGGGCATCGCAATCGAAGAACACCGGCACGGCATTCTGGAAGATGATTGGGGAAATCCCGCCCATGAACGTCAGCGTCGGCGCCCAGACGCGGTCTCCGGCCCCGACACCCAGAATCCGCAAGGCCAAGTGAAGCGCGGCGGTGCCGCTGGCGAGAGCCACGCAATGCGAAATCTGCATCCTGGCCTCAAGCTCACGCTCGAAATCATCCAGCATGGGCCCGACCGGAGCGAGGTAGTTGGATGCCAGCGCCTCCCCTATTAGGATGGCTTCCCGCCCGGTCTGGTGTGGTGGCGACAGAAAAAGACGTGCAGGCTGGCTGTGTGATG
>JANMHN010000087.1:0-12612 GCA_031375185.1 Allobosea sp.
GCCTCGATCGCTGGCCTGCTCATCACCACCGAAGCCATGATTGCCGAAGCTCCGAAGAAGGACGCTGGCGGCGCAATGGGCGGCGGCGGTGGCGGCATGGGTGGCATGGGCGGCATGGACTACTGAAAGTAGGCCATCCGCCGCCTTCCGGGCAAAATGTCCAAAGCCGGGAACACCCGGCTTTGGAATGCGGCATGGAGGACTGAAAGCAGGCCATCCGCCGCCTTCCGGGCAGTTCGATGCGAAATATGGAAGCCGCCGGGATCGACCGGCGGCTTTTTCATGCACCTCCGCTCTTGCTGTCGCATGTTCGGTGGAGCATGGAACTTTCCTGGCCGTACTGCGTTGTCGAATCGGGGTTGATATGAGGCAGTTGTGCGTTCCCCACCGTCACAGTATGCCCATATTCATGGGGAGTGTTGCATACTTGCACTATCCTGATCATGCCAACTCGGACTAAAACATTTCAGAGGTTTCCCTCTCCCGTTTCTCTAGCTCAGGATCTTGTGCCATGAAGAAGTTCACTCTCGTTCTCGCCGCCGTTCTCACCGCCGCCGCTCTCGGCGCTTGCGCCGGCAAGTCGCCAGTCGGCAAGGGCAAGTCGCCAGTGGTCGCGCCACAGGCTGCACCGATCGCCGTTCGCGGCTGAGCCACGGCTCTTCTTTTGACGATGAATCCGGCGTCGTGCTTGTGTGCGCCGCCGGATTTTTTGTTTTTGTCACATGATTGTTGATGTGCGTGTTCGTGTTTTGGAGCTATGGCCAATCCCATGAAATCACATCCCGTAAAAAAAATCTCACCCGCGCGTAACATGCGTGTCGGCATTGCCCTCATCTTGGTCATCACTCTGGCGGCCTGCTCGCCGGAAGGTTCGCTTGATGTTGCCTCCCCCGCAACGTCGCCCCGCTCATCATCGGCTGATATGGGTGGCGGCCTGCTCGAGCCATCCTATGTGGTGGGGGAAGCGTCATCACGTGCCGATGGGTCCGCAAAAACCCGTTCATCTGGCACAACGGCCAGGACACGCAGTTCCCGTGCCGATGCCCGCCCTGCTGCGCGCGGCGAACAGATGTACTACGTTGAATTCAGGTCGCGGTCGGCAGCCAGTTATGGCCATACCTTCGCGTCTGTCGGCAAGCTCGACAGCGGAGACAGGATCGAGACCAGTGAAATCGTCGGCCTGCATCCGGCAACGGAAAGTGTGCTTCCCTGGCTGATCGGGCATGTGGTGCCCGTGATGTCTGAAACAGGCGCGAGCGACGGCGACAAGGAAGAAATCTACTGGACCGCCAGATACCGCGTCCGTATGAATCAGCAGCGCTATGACGAGTTCATGACAAAGGTGAGGGCTTTGCAGGCCTCCTCCCCGGCGTGGCACGCGGTGTTCTACAATTGCAATGCCTTTATCGGTGATGTTGCCAAACTTCTCGATCTGAAAGCGCCAGGTAACAGTTTGCTCTTTCCGAAGGAATACATTGAAGAACTGGCAACCTTGAACGGTGCCTGATTGCTGCGCGCTCTTCACAAGCCGGGTGCCGGTTTGTGCGTGTGCCATGCTGTCATCCATGATGATTTAGCGAGACCCTGAGGTTGAAGATGCGGAATGTTGTCATGAAGCCGGCCATGGCCGCAGCTTTTGCCCTTGCCCTGAGCGGATGTGCCGGAACGGGCGGCCTTGGCAGCCTTGCCGGTGCCACCGCATCCGCTGATTACAGCAGCCTGCCCTCTTCAGGTCATCTGGTCGCTTCCAACACAGGCAGCACCATTCCCGATGCGCTGCTTGATGCCCGCAAACAGTCGATGAATGTCGGGGCCACACGCGGTGTTTCGGTCCCCTATAAAGGCTCGGAAGAACCCGGAACCATCGTGATCGAGCAGTCCCGCCAGTCTCTTTACATCGTCGAACCGAATGGCAAGGCCACGCAGTACAAGGTCGCCATCGGCAAGAAGGAAAACCAGTGGAATGGCATTTCGCGCGTCACGGCGGTTCATCTTCAGCCCGGCTGGACACCGCCTGCCTCGATGCGCCGTCCGGGTGCTGATCCGAACGCGATGATCCCGAGCGGTGCGCCCAACAACCCGATGGGCATCGGTGCGTTGACATTGTCCGGGGGCGATTATGCCATTCACGGCACGAACCGCCCCGACAGCATCGGTCAGGCTGTTTCAGGCGGCTGCTTTCGCATGCTGAACGAGGATATTGCCGACCTGATGCGCCGCATCCGCGTCGGCACGCGGGTTGTGGTCAACAGCTGACCGACCGTGGCAAGCGTCGCTTTCAAGTCGGCTCTCATCCACGCCTTCGGGTCACCCGCCATTGTCATTGATCTTGATGTTGTCGAACGCAACATCGCCCGTGTGCAGTCGGCCTGCGCTGCGGCCGGGGTCGCGAACCGTCCTCACATCAAGACGCACAAGAGCCCGCTCATCGCGGCCATGCAGCGCGATGCTGGCGCGAAAGGCATCACCTGCCAGAAGCTCGGTGAAGCCGAGGTCATGGCCGATGGCGGGCTCGATGACATCCTGATCAGCTACAACATCCTGGGTGCCGACAAGGTTGCGCGTCTTGGCCAGCTTCTGTCGCGCGCCCACGTCACGGTAGCGGCGGACAATCCTGTCACCATCTCGGGGTTGCCGATGGCCGGGGAGATCGCCGGACGGCCCTTGCAGGTGGTCGTGGAATGCGACACGGGCCGCAAGCGCGCCGGGGTTGAAACGCCAGCCGAAGCGATTGCTCTGGCCCGGCAGATCGCTGCCTCACCGCACCTCAGCTTTGCCGGTCTGCTCATGTATCCGCCCGAGGATCGCTGGCCCCAGACGCAGGACTTCGTCGACGAGGTGCGCCGGGCCCTGCGTGCCGAAGGGCATGAACTGAAGATCATCTCGACCGGCGGCACGCCCAACATGGCCCATCTCGGCCAACTCAGGGGCGCGACCGAGCACCGCGCCGGCACCTACATCTTCAACGACCGCATGATGATGGCCTGCGGGCAGGCCGCACTTGCCGACTGCGCCTTGCAGGTCTACACCACCGTCGTCAGCCGTGCAGCCCCCGAGCGCGGCATCCTCGATGCGGGCTCGAAGACGCTCACCGCTGATCCCGGCGGCGGGCTCGATGGCTACGGCCTCATCATCGAGCATCCGCAGGCACGCATTCACAAGTTCGCCGAGGAGCACGGTTTTCTCGACCTGTCGGCGTGCAACGAACGGCCGGAGGTCGGCGATATCGTGCGTGTCATCCCCAACCATGTCTGCGTGGTCTGCAACATGGTGGACCGCTATGTGGCGGTGCGCGGCGAGGAGATCATCGGAGAGATACCGGTGGCGGCGCGTGGGCGGCTCAGCTGACGCACATGATGGTGTCATCCCCGGCGCGCCGAAGGCGCGGGAAGGGGATCCACCGACAGCGGAATGCGCGGGTGGATCCCCTTCCCGGTCCTGACGGACCGCCGGGGATGACACCGTCTGAGATCATCATGCGACTGACCGGCAGAGACCTCAATTCTCCCGTTTGATCGCGCTCTCATGCCATTTACGCAGGAAGATGTGGCTGATCCAGCTGGTCAGCAGGAAGATCGCGATGCCGGTCATCGAGATCATGATCAGCGCCGCGAACATGCGCGGGATGCGCAACTGGTAGCCTGATTCCAGGATGCGGTAGGCGAGGCCCGAGGCATTGCCGCCCGAACCTGCCACGAACTCCGCCACCACCGCGCCGATCAGGGCAAGACCGCCGGAAATCTTGAGGCCACCCAGGAAATACGGCATGGCGGCGGGAAGCCGCAGATGACGCAGTGTCTGCCAGCGGCTCGCCTTGTAAAGCTGGAACAGGTTGACCAGATTGTGGTCCGCCGAGTTCAGCCCGAGGATCGTGTTCGACAGGATCGGGAAAAAGGCCACGAGCCAGGCGCAGATCAGCAATGACAGGTTGATGTCGCCGACCCAGATGATGATCAGCGGGGCGATCGACACCACCGGCGTCACCTGCAGGATCACCGCGTAAGGAAACAGGCTCATTTCCAGCCATTTCGACTGGGTAAAGACGATGGCGAGCGCCACCCCGACCGTCACTGCGGCGATCAGCGCCGCGAAGGTGATCCTGAGCGTGATCCAGAGCGAACCTGAAAGGGTGCCCCAATCGTTCACCAGCGTCTTGGCGATCAGCCAGGGACCGGGCAGCACATAGGGCGGTATCTCGCGATACGCGACAATCCATTCCCAGAAACCCAAAGCGAACACGCCGATAACCAGCGGCGCGATGATGCCTGGCCAGGTGCTGACGCCAATGCCGAGAACGCGCTTTTCCTCCACGAAGATCGGTCGATTTTCGGCGTCAGTGCCGGAATCAGGTGATCCGGCAGGAACCGTCAGGTGGGATGCTGTCAGCTCGCTCATCCGTACATGGCTTTCATCAGGGCTTCGGAGGCCACGCGGCACAGATCAGCATATTGTGCGGACGTGCGGAAGCCGTCATCGCGCGGATGGGGCGCATCGACATCGAGGTCGGCCATGATCCGACCGGGCCGGGCCGCCATCACCACGATGCGCTGGGATAGGTAGACCGACTCGAAAACCGAATGGGTGACGAACACCGCCGTGAAGCGCTGTTCCCACCAGAGCTTGAGCAGATCATCGTTCAGGCGGTGCCGCGTGATCTCGTCGAGTGCCGCGAACGGTTCATCCATCAGCAGAATGGCCGGATGGGTCACAAGCGCGCGGGCGATCGAGACCCGCATCTTCATGCCGCCGGACAACTCCCGCGGGTAGGAACCCTCGAAGCCCTTGAGACCGACAAGGCCGAGCATCTCGGCGGATTTGGCTTCGGCTTCACGCTTGTCCATGCCCTTGAGCGTGAGCGGCAGCATCACGTTCTTCAGCGTCGTCGCCCAGGGCATGAGCGTGGGTTCCTGGAACACGAAGCCCAGATCAGGCTCCGCATGTCCGGTGGCATCATGGATGGACGTTGGCCAGTCGATCGTGCCGCGCGAAGGCTCCCCGAGGCCGGAGATCATGCGCAGCAGGGTGGACTTGCCGCAGCCGGACGGGCCGAGCAGGCTGACGAACTCGCCTCGCGCCAGATCGAGATTGACATCGCGCACGGCAATCGTGCCGTTCGCAAACTGCTTTGACACACCGCGGATGGACACAAGCGGGCGGGAGCCATGCACCCCGCCCGCCTGTCTGGTCATGTCGGTGGCTGCGCTCACGCACCCACGCCCTTGTTGATGAAGTCGAGGCTGTAGGCCTTGGTGATGTCGAGCCCGGTCGGGAACACGCCGGTGGCCGCCATTGTGTCGTAAAATGATTTCCAGCGCTCGGCGGTCATCGCCCCGACGCCAAGCTTGAGCGCATCTCCGGACCGCACGATCCCGCGTTCGTTCATGACCTTGATCGCTTTGGCGATCTTGTCGTCTGTCATGTCCGGGTAATCCTTCTTGATCAGCGCGTTGGCGGCTTCGATGGCAGCCCCGTCCTTCATGTATTCGGCCCAGCCTTCGAGTGTTGCCGTCACGAAGCGCTGCACGAGATCCTTCTTCTCGGCCACCATCTTGTTGGCGATGTTGATGGTGGTGTTGTAGTTGTCGAAGCCCGCATCGGCGATCAGGTGAACCACGGGGTTGACGCCAGTTTCCTGGATAGCGAACGGCTCGGATGACAGGAAGCCCTGCTGCGACATCTGCTTGTCGGCCAGGAAGGGCGCCATGTTGAAGGTGTAGGGGCGCACCTGCTCGTCGGTGAAGCCGAATTTGGCCTTGAGGAACGGCCAAAAGCTGGTGCGGCCAGCAGCGCCCACCAGGATCGGTTTGCCCTTCAGGGCTGCCAGCGAGTCATGGCCGACGCCAGGATGCGAGATGATGACCTGCGGATCTTTCTGGAAGATGGAGGCGATGCACATGAAGGGGATGTTCTCCTTCACGTAGTTGATGGCCTCGAACGAGTTGGACATGATCATGTCAACCCGGCCACCAAGCAGGAGCGCAGAGGGGTTCTGCTGTGGGCCGCCCATGCGGATGTCGGCATCGATGCCATACTTGCGGTAAATGCCGGCGGCGACCGCGTGATAGAATCCGCCATGCTCGGCCTGCGCCCGCCAGTTGGTCTGGTAGCTGACTTTGTCGAGGGTCTGGGCATTGACGCTGCGCCCGCTCATTGGCAGCAGGACGGAGGCACCTGCGCCGCCGATCAGGCCAAGCGCAGCGCGGCGGTCGAGGCGATACTTCATCATCGTCATGGGGCAAACCTCACTCAAGTTGAGCCGGACCGGTGACCGGGTAGCCAGCATGTTGCACAGATCTGGTCAGCAATCGCTGTGCCACACATATGGGCGGAAAGAGCGTGAGGTCCAGTCGTATTCTGCCTAAAACGAAGGCAGAACTCTGCCCGGAAAACAAGCTGAATGTGGGGATCTCCACGGTACATTCTGCGGGATGGCCATTATGCTCTGACGTCTGATAAACTGATCCGCCGATTGCCGGATGTGTGGAGGAAACACGCGCATGAACATCGTTGCTCCGATCGCGGAAGGTGCCGCGCGCCATGACATCGCCGGCTTCATTGCCGACATGGAGCATGGCCCCGACGGCCCGGTACCGCTGATCACCGAGATGCAGAGCGTGCGCCGCCGTTCGCGCGATTTTTTCTGGTATTCGCCGATCCTGAATGCCCAGCTTCATGGCAAGAGCGCCGACATCATTGCCTGCCCGCGCCATGAGGCCGATGTCATCCGCATTGCCGCCTCCTGCGCCAGACGCCGCATCCCGCTCACGGTGCGTGCGGGCGCCACCGGCAACTATGGCCAGGCCGTGCCGCTGGAAGGCGGGGTGCTGCTCGACATCACGGGGCTGAACAAGATCGAGTGGCACAAACCCGGCGTCGTGCGCGTGCAGGCCGGCGCCAAGATGGACGAGATGGATGCAGAGCTGCGCCCCACCGGCTGGGAACTGCGCATCCACCCGTCCACCAAGCGCATGGCCACTATCGGCGGCTTCGTGGCGGGCGGCTCCGGCGGTGTCGGTTCGGTCACCTATGGCGGCTTGCGCGAACCTGGCAACATCATCGCGGCGCGCATCGTCACGGTTGAGGAAACCCCGCGCGTCATCGAGTTGCGCGCCGAGGCGGCGCAGTTCGTCAATCGCGCCTATGGCACCACCGGCATCATCACGGCACTTGAAATGCCCACCGCGCCAGCCTGGCCCTGGATTGATCTGGTTGTTGCCTTTGATGATTTTGACACCGTGATGCAGGTCGCCCAGGAGGTCGCACTGGCCGACGGCGTTGTCAAGAAACTGGTGACGCCCATCGCCTGGCCGCTGCCCTCCTATTTCAGGGAATTGCCCCATGCCTTTCCGGACGGCAAGCACGTGCTCGTCGCCATGATCGCCGAAGCCTCGGTCGAGAGCTTCAGGATGATCTTGGGTTCGCGCGGCACCATCACCCATGAGGCTCCGAACGAGGAAGCGCCCGGCAAGCTGCCGATCTACGAGTTCACCTGGAACCACACCACGCTGCAGGCGCTGAAGATCGACCGCACGGTGACCTACCTGCAGTGCCTGTTTCCTCATGACCGGCTGATCGAAAGCGTGCTGCAGATGCGGGACATGTTCCCCGGCGAGGTCATCCCCCATTGCGAGTTCATCCGCTTCGGTGGCCGCATGACTTGTTCGGCCCTTCCGCTGGTGATCTATTCAACGCCCGAACGCCTGAGCGAGATCATCGCCCTGCACGAGGCCAACGGCGTGTTCATCGCCAATCCGCATGTCTACACGCTGGAGGATGGCTCCCGCCACAAGCGCGTCGACGCCGACCAACTCGGCTTCAAGCACGATGTCGACCCCCACGGCCTGCTCAACCCCGGCAAGATGCGGACCTTCGTGGCGAAGGCGGGCCGGGGGCGAGATCAGGATGATGCGGAGGTCTGACGGGTTCTTTTCCGGCGCAAAGCGGCATGCTATATGTGTATAGCAATTTTGCACATGGAACCGGAGCAGCCTGATGCTGGCCCTGCGACTGACCGAAGATATAGAGAATCGGCTTGATCTGCTGGCGCGCCGCACCGGGCGGACCAAGAGCTACTATGCACGCGAGGCAATCCTGCGCCATCTTGACGAGATCGAGGATGCCTATCTGGCGCTTGACCGCCTCGAAAGGGGGGGGCCACGCCTGAGCCTTGACGAGGTTGAACAAGAATTTGCGGCGGACCTGACGACCCCTGCAAGCTGAACGGCCATGGGCAACGGGGTGCCATGGCACGTGGAGCTTGAGGCTGGCGCGGCAGATGACCTGCGCCAACTCGGCGCGCCCGATCGCCAGCGCGTGCTTCGTTATCTGCGCACCCGTCTCGCCACGCCAGATGACCCGCGCCGGTTCGGCAAGGCCCTGACTGGTGACCTGAAAGGCCTTTGGCGCTACCGCATCGGCGATGTGCGCGTCATCGCATCGATCAAGGATGAGACGGTCACTGTACTGGTGCTGAGGGTGGCGCACCGGCGCGAGGTGTATAGGTGAACATGAGCTGACATACGTGCCCCCTCAGCGCGCCTTTACCGCCGTGTCGGGGAAATCGCTGAACAGGCCGTCGATGCCGAGTGCGAAGAAGGCTTTGTATTCGGCTGCGGGGTCGCCCTTGAAGGTGGAGGACAGGCGGCGGGGTTCGTTGCGGAAGGTCCAGGTGTGGACGAACAGGCCCGCCGCGTGGGCATCGGCGATCAGGCTGGTGGGGGCCATGGTGATGCGGTCCTGCTCGTCGATCTTGCCATCGCCGTTGAGATCCTTGGGCTTGCCATCCGCGCCGATGTCCTGCCTCGCAGGGAGGATATACGGCTTCCATGGGCCGACACCATCGGCATAGGTCTTGATTTCGGCCAGACCTTCCTTGGTGACAAGATCCTTGAAGGTGCGCTTGTCGCCGGTGATGACGAAGTCATAGGGCTTGTCATAGGGCGCGGCGAGCACGATGCCGCCATCCTTGTCCACATCGTCGGCATCGACCAGCTGCACGAGGCGCACGTCCGTCAGCTTGCGCAGGAACTTGAGGTTTGCCACCTCGAAGCTCTGGATGATGACCGGCGCGGCCTTGGTGGTCCAGCCCGCCTGGTTGAGCACGGCCACAAGGCTGCCCTCTAGCGGCAGGCCAACGGCGGCATGCCAGGCCGAATGCTTGGTCTCAGGATAGATGCCGATGGTGCGCCCGCGCCGCGTGCTCTCGGCCTTGGCGAGGTCGATGACCTCCTGCAGAAGCGGGATCATGTACTTGCCGTTGTGTGATTGGTCGCGCTCGGCCATGGCCTGCTTGGCGCGCAACTGGCGGATTTCAGCGATGGTGAAATCGGAGGCGAACCAGTCGGTCGTGTCGATGCCGTCCACCTTCATGGTGCGCTTGCGGGGAGCAAAAGCGGGGATTTCGGCCACGTTGGTGGTGCCGCCCAGCATGGGTTCGTGCCGTGCGATCAGATAGCCATCCTTTGTCATCACAAGGTCAGGCTCGATGAAATCCGCACCCTGCTCGATGGCCAGCTTGTAGGCTTCAAGTGTGTGCTCGGGCAGATAGCCGCTGGCGCCGCGATGGCCGATGACCAGCGCGGGCTTGCCGTCCAGCGTCCTGGTCTGGGCAAGGGCTGACCCTGTAAGCGGCAGGGCTGTCAGAATGATGCCTGCCAGTGCAACGGCGGCGGCTCCGGCCATCAATCCGGTCATGCGTGTCATGTCGTGGTCCCTCCTGGTGTGCGGCGGCCAGCAAGGGCCTCGCATCCGACACGTGTTATGTCTGTTGCGAAGATGATGATCGCATTGCAGCGCGATGACAATGGTGTGACGCGCAGCGGAAAAGGCAGATGCGGTTCAGCCAAACATCCGTATGCCGGACTGGTCGATGATCTGGCGGGCCTTCAGGAAGGTCATTTCGACGGCGTCATCCTTTGATCCGAAACGGTCGGCGCGGATGAAACGGTGCGATTTCATCTCTCCGTCCACGTGCTTCTCGATCACGCCGCACATCTGCCACTGGCCCTCGGCCTGATAGGGCGTGGCATGGATGGTGAAGCCCTCATGCTCTGAGGTCGGCGCTGGTTCATCCGCCTTGGGAGCACCGCCGCCAAAGAGCTTCTTGAAGAAGGACATGGGCTTCTCCTCAGCGCTCAGTGAACGCCAGCCGTGCGGCCAGAGCGCCGAAAGCGGCGGCAAATGACCGGCGCAGCCATGCCATGACCCTTGGCCGCCCGACCACATGATCGCGCACGGCCGCCGCGAACAGGCCATAGATGGCAAAGACCACGAATGTCATTGCCATGAACACGCCGCTGAGTGCCAGCATCTCAAGCAGCGGACTGGCAGCAGACTTGTCGGTAAACTGCGGCAGGAAAGCCACGAAAAAGATCGAGAGCTTGGGATTGAGCAGGTTGAGCGCGATCCCGTCCACCATCACGCGCGAGACCGTGCGCGGCGAGGCGTCGCCATCGACCCGCATCGCGCCCTTCTCCTGCAAGGTCTGCCACGCCATCCAAAGCAGGTAGGCAACACCGGCATATTTCACCGTGTCATAGAGCAAGGCCGAGGTGTGCAGCAGCGCCGCCAGCCCCATCATGGCGGCAATGAGGTGTGGGATGATGCCGAGCGTGCAGGCAAAGGCCGCGACGACGCTCGCCTTGCCGCCGCGTCCAAGCCCAGTTGCAATCGTATAAACCGCGCCGGTTCCGGGCGAGGCCACGACGATGAAGGTGGTGATCCAGAATTCAGGTGACATCAGTCCGTCTCCTCTGCGCGATGAGCTTAGCGCACCGGGTCCATGCCCGCCGCGCGTGCAGCGGCAGAGCCTGCCGCCCCGCCCAGCGCGGCCAGGAAGGCGCGGGTTGGTTCGCCTTGCGGTCCGGCCGGCAAGGCGGCGGTGTAGGTAGTGATCAGCTGGATGTCAGTAGGGAGCGGCCCAACCAGCGTGACGCCCTTGACCGGGATGATCTCGCTGATCTGGTGGATGACAGCGACGGCCTCGCCCTTGACGATCAGGTCCGCAGCATAGCCGCCCGCCTGGAGCTTGGCTTTGGCCTTGACCATGTCTGCAACGCCGAGCCGCTCGAACAGGCCCGCCAGGAACACCGCGCTGGTGCCGCCCGCGCGCGGATCGGGCAAGGCGATGGATGGCGTTTCGGCCAGGAAGCGCCTGAAGGCCTCGGTGGTGGAGATGTCGGGCTTGGCCATGCCCTCCTTGATGCCGACGCCGACGCCGGTGCGGGCGAAATCGACCTGGCTGCCGGCCGCGACCTTGCCTGTGGTCGTCAGCGCGTTGAGCACATCAGGGGTGGCCACGATGAGGTCAGCCGCCTCGCCTGCCTCGATGCGGCGGCGCACACCGCCAGCCGTGTCCTGGATGAAGATGACCTTGTGGCCGGTCGCGCTCTGGAAGCCGTCCGCCACGCTTTGCACCACCTGCTTGGGTGCGCCCGTGGTCATCACACGGATGTCGGCGGCGCTTGCGGCGCAGATGGAGGCGATCAGTGCGGTGGTGATGGTGGCAATGCGGATCATGGCGGGCCTCGCTGGGTGGAGGCGGAACATGACAGGAAGTGCGGGGCCGGGCAACAATGTCGGTGTGGGTACCGGGTCATCACTTGAAGCGTACACCGTGACCGAAGGTGTCTTCCCCGGCGGCCTGAAGGGCCGGGAAGGGGATCCATCGACGAGATGCGTTGCAACTTGGATCCCCTTCCCTCGCCTGCGGCTCGCCGGGGATGACACCATTGAGATGTATCGTGGCATCAATCGATCAATGTCGGTCAGAGCGCCCCATCAAGCGACGCTTGCAGAAGCGCGATTTCGTCAGGCGTCAGGTCGAACAACGCGTAGACGATCTGGTCGATGGCTGTTTCGCTCGCCCTGATGTCGCTGCTCAGCGTTGCAAGCTCGGCCCGGTTCTCGGCGAGATAGCTTTCCCACATGGCGCGCTGCTTGAGCGGAATGTCCGCGCCGAAAGCCTTGGCGATCTCTGTCATGAAACCGGCGAAATCGAGGTCGTGCCAGTTCTCCAGTCTGCCGGTCAGCTTGCGCCTGTCACCGGTGGCGAGATCGGTCACGAGACGGTGGCGGACGGATGCCTGGATATCATGGCGGCGGCGCGCGGCTTCCGTGCAGGACTGCCCCAGAGAAGCCAACCTGGCCCGCACGTCGGGCGGCATGTCTGGGATGGGCAGTTGGGAGACGTATTGTGTTTTGAGCCGAACAAAACCCCCTCTGATTTCTGGTGTCAGGTTCTCGAAAAAATACCAACCGCATCGACTATTCAGGTACGCCAGTAGGTCAAAGGCATTATCACCAACAGTAAATACAGTGCAGTCAATAAAAGAATTGTTTTCATCGCTTGCAAAGCGCGGACCAAGGGAGATATCTGGAAATACTAACTTATTCCTGCAGAATTTGTCTTGATACGCCAGTTGCGCCTGCTGCAGTTCCCACCATGCCTGCCTGGTGGCGCGCCTCTCCAGTGCCGCCTTGAACGGCCAGAGCCAGGCCTTCACCGCCGGATAGGCCTCGATGTCGACCTTGCCCTTCGGCGTGTTGATCAGCCAGAGCCCCTCGCTTTCCACCCGCCAGCGCTTGATGTCCTCGCCGCGCAGGAAGGGCTTG
>JANMHN010000113.1:0-8480 GCA_031375185.1 Allobosea sp.
CCACGCAAGCGTCCGGAAGCGGCCGCTGTCGTGAAGAAGTTCGAAGCGAAGAAGTTCAACCCTGAAGCCTACACCCTCTACAGCTATGCAGCTGTAGAGATCTTCAAGCAGGCTGCTGAAGGCGCGAAATCGCTCGATCCGAAGAAGATGGCCGAGTTCATGAAGACCGGCTTCAAGTTCAAGACCGTGATCGGCGACATCTCCTATGACAAGAAGGGTGACATCACCCGTCCTGACTACGTGATGTACACATGGCGCAAGGGCACCGACGGCAAGATCACCTACGTCGAGAATTGATCCTGCTCGTCATGGTCGGGCTTGACCCGACCATCCCAGCGATACGATCACCCGCCCGGAGCGATCCGGGCGGTTTTTTTGTCAACCGTCATTTCGAGCGCAGCGAAGCAAACCACAGCGCGATGCACAGAGGCTAGATTGCTTCGCTACGCTCGCAATGACGACTACCTGCGACCCCAGCCCTCGCTTGCGCTCGTGCGTTCGGCTCCTTTGAAAGGTCCACCGGACCTTTCAATCGGCTTTGCCGAGCGTAGTCTCACCCCAACGTCGCCAAGCCCGGAAAAGCCTCCAGCAGCCAGAAGGCCATCCGCTCCATGCCGCCGGTCAGGAAGGCGATGCCGGTGATGACCAGAAGTCCGCCCATGGCCATCTCTATCTTGCGGAAATGGCGTTTCACGCCAGCCATGGCACTCATGAAACGTTCGATGCCGAAGGCCGCCAGAATGAAGGGAATGCCAAGGCCGACCGAGTAGATGGCCAGCAGCATCATGCCGCGATAGACGGTGTCGGATGAGCCTGCCACCGCGAGGATCGCAGCGAGAATGGGGCCGATGCAAGGCGTCCATCCGAAAGCGAAGGCCAGCCCCATCAGATAGGCCCCGCCAGGCCCTGCCGGAGTTGCAACCTCCATGCGTTTCTCGCGGTAGAGCATGGCAACGCGAAAAAGACCCAGAAAATGCAGCCCCATGATGATGATCGCCGCCCCGGCAGCCCAGGACAGCGCCCACATGTAGTCCCGCAGGATCTGGCCAAGCGCGCTCGCCGTCGCACCCATCAGCACGAACACAGTTGTGAAGCCTGCCACGAAAGACAGCGCTGCCAGCAACACATCACGGCGCGCGGCCCGCGTGCCCGCGCCCTCCTCCCGCATCTCTTCAAGCGTGGTTCCGGCGAGATAGCACAGGTAGGGTGGCACGAGCGGCAGAACGCAGGGGCTCAGGAAAGAGAGCAACCCGGCAAAGAGAGCGGCGATATAACCAACATCAGTCATGCTCTGCTCATAGCTCGAAGTTTGCCCGCGCGCCTAGTGCGGGATCGCACGGGCAGATGATCACGCGGGCGGAATCCAATCATAAGCATGGAGGCGTGAGCCGCGCAGATGGGCGCGCTTGCAGGGTGATTTCCCGCCTCCCATATTGTAGTATCTGGCAGGATGCAGGAAAGATGCTCATGACTTCAGGCTTGACTTCATCGCGGTCCAACCACGTCCGTAACCCGGTTCTGGCGCTCGACCCGGTATGGGCCCGTGTCCGGCACGAAGCCGAGAGCATCATTGAAACCGAGCCTACACTTGCCGGCTTCATCCTGTCGACGATCCTCAACCAGCCGGGCCTTAATGCGGCCATCGCTCACCGTGTCGCCGCGCGGCTTGGTCACCCTGTCGTGCCCGCAGAATTGATCGCGCAGACTTTTGATGAGGCACTGGCGGCAGACGGGGCATTCAACGAGGGATTTCGCGCCGATGTGGCTGCCGTGGTGGACCGTGACCCGGCCTGCACGCGTTTTGTCGAGCCTGTGCTCTATTTCAAGGGCTTTCATGCCTTGCAGACCCACCGCCTCGCGCACTGGCTCTGGGCACAGGGCCGCACGGACCTTGCGCTCTATCTGCAAAGCCGCTCTTCCGAGGTGTTCCAGACCGACATCCATCCGGCAGCCCGCATCGGGCGTGGTGTTTTCCTCGATCATGCCACAGGCCTTGTCGTCGGCTCCACGGCTGTGATCGGTGACAATGTCTCGATCCTGCAGGATGTGACACTTGGCGGCACCGGCAAGGAAAAGGGTGATCGTCATCCCAAGATCCGCTCCGGCGTGCTGATCGGGGCTGGCGCCAAGATACTGGGCAACATCGAGGTCGGAGAATGCGCGCGCGTTGCAGCAGGTTCGGTGGTGCTGGCCTCTGTTCCACGCAACACCACAGTGGCAGGGGTTCCGGCACGTGTCGTTGGTGAAGCAGGCTGCGCCGAGCCGTCACGCGCGATGGACCAGCTCCTCGCTGAAATGAAGTGACGGTTCATCAGTCCACGCTTGCCCTCTGCCTCCCGCCATGGCATCGCTGATGGCCTCAGGCACATGCCTCACATCTGACATCTGGATTCTGACACGTGGACAAGACCGAACTTGCCAAGCTCGAGCGCTTCCTGCGCCGAACTTTTGCCAATCACTCCATCGCGGTGAAAGCCCGCCCCAAAAAGAATGATTCAGCCGAGGTCTATATCGGTGAAGAGTACATCGGCATCCTGCATGTCGATGACGAGGATGGAGATCGCTCGTTCAATTTCACAATGGCGATCCTCGACGTCGATCTGGAGGATTGAAACCGGCGGACCACGTCGTCAGTCGGGCATCGGACCCGGCTGACGGAAACCGTCCACCAGCCTCCTGACACCCTCCGACAGTCCGCGCCAATCGGTCAGCGCATCACGCGGAAAGCGGAGCGCGATATCAAAGCCCCGATGTTTCAGCACGGCGCGACAACCTTCGTCGAGCTTGACCTGTACGATGTCGGCCGTGCAGCGCGCAAAAAAGGCAGCACCGTCAGGCATGGACATGAACAGCTCCTCGGTTTCGAAGGGCGACCCTTTCTTGAAACTGCGTGTCACAAGACCGCCGGGATTGGACCAGGCACCGGGTGTCAGAAAACGGGCCAGCGTCGCAAAGTGCGCCTGAGGATCGGTGGCCGGATCTGCCGGACCGATGGTGATATGAACATCGGCCTTGTCGATGGGACCAGGCGCGGCAAGCTCGGGCCATGTGACCCTGAGCCGCGTCATGCCAACCTCGCGCGCCATGTCCGGAAGGCGCGGCCCCTTGAAACTAGACGGAAAGACCAGTTTTTCCGCACCGACCCGCATCTCGATCATGGTCGGCGGCACAGGTGGACGCTGGCTCCACCACAAGCCAGCCACAAGCCCTCCGCCACCCGCAAGCGCAAGCAGGACAAGGCAAACCCAGACAAACCCATCAACGGGCGCAGCCGGCAGCACAGCGACCTGGTTGTTGCGCCGCATGACAGCCGCAGCGCGATGGCCATTGTTATGGTGCGAACCGGCGTTTGACGATGAATGGGACATCATGAGGATCAACACGACACAGGACAGATGAACGGAAGGCTATCACCGTTAACGATACCACCACAGATCGCTTAACGTTGGCTTAAGCATGCGCGATAACGGATCGTTAAGACATCACGTCCGGAGGCTCTTATCTTGCGTCTCGATCCCACTGCCATCCATGCCTTTCAGGCGTTGTTCATCGGCTTTGCTTTTTCAGGTCTCGTGGCCAGCGCGTTCGAATTGTTCACGGCGCGCAAAGCGAGCTTCATGTTGCTTCAGACGGGCGGTGTCCTTGCTGTTGCCAGCGTGCCGGTCGTGGTGTTTTCCGCGCCGTTCATCATCCTTCGCAACACCATTCTGGGTCGCCAGATCGAAGGACGCCCGTTTCACTTCGTGATGCTGGCCACCATCATCGCCGGATTCTGGAGCCTGGCCTGCGGACAGGTGGTCATGTCATGTGCCGGTGGACTGCTCGGCGTCTGAGGCAGGCGAACGGGAAGCGTTTGCCAGCAAGTTCAAGACGTTGCGTAATAACCTTGAATCAGTGCGCTCATGACCTGATTCATCCTGCGAATGGTCAACTGCGGCAGAAAGCGCCCTTCACCCCAGTGAACGCAGGAACCCTGCGAACCGCATCAGTCCTTCCGGCCATGGCCCATGGCCAGATTCAGCATTGATGTGGCCTGCGTCCCCTGCGTCCGAAAACTCCGCCCCCCATGCTCCCGCCAGTTCCTGCGCTTCATCGACCGTGCAGTAAGGATCGGTGCTGCTCGACGCCAGAACACTGCGGAATGGCAGCTTGTGGCGCGCATGCTTCGCGAAATCGGCGGGCATGCCGGGAATGGCATGAAGCGCACGCTCCGATGCCGGCGCCACGAGAAATGCTCCGGCCACGTTCACCCCCTGCAGCGCGCCAGCCGCATGCGCCACCGAACTCACCCCGGCGCTGTGGGCCACCAGCACTACCGGCCGTGTGCAGGCCTTCACGGCGGACACGATGTTCGCTGCCCACTCGTCCCTGTGCGGCTTGTACCAGTCCGTCTGGTCCACACGCCAGGCGGTCGAGAGCTTCGACTGCCATCGTGTCTGCCAGTGCCCTGGCCCTGAGCCGGACCAGCCCGGAATGATGAGAATGTCGGCGTCGGAGGTGCGCATGTCAGATCACGGTGTGATGACGCCAACAACCTGACAAGCAGCGATCAGCTTCCGGTCAAGCGTCAGGAGTGGAATTCCACGGCTGCGCGCGAGGTGCAGGTACAGCGCATCGTAGGTGCTGAGCCCTTGGGCAAACGCCAAAGGGAGCACATCTGCGTGCAGGTCATCACGCGTTGTTTCAATCACGGTGACTGGCACGTCCATCGCAAGTTGCCACACGTCAAGGGCTGTTTGGCGGCTCAAGGCTCCGCGGCGTTGTTTGGTCGCCAGAGCATTCGCGACCTCAATGGGCCATATGGATGGAACGCATGCTCCCCCCGCAATGTAGGGGGCGATCATGTGGAGTGCGCGCTCCAGCAATTCATCTGGGGCCATGGCCGCAACGATCACAGACGCATCAATGACGGCCATCAACGCTGTCCATCATTCTTTGCGTCGATGATGTCGTCGATCGTCCAACTGACACCTTCGGCACGCAAACGCTCGCGCATCGCGCGAAAACGTCTCATCAACGCCTCGCCGTCAGGCTTGGCCGCGCGCTCGTCACGAACCATCCGTGCAACAGGCTTGCCATGACGTGTGATCGTGATCTCCTCGCCGCGCTCGACGCGATCCAGAAGTTCTGAGAGCTTGGTCTTGGCCTCGAAGGCACCGACGGTAAGCATGGCAACATCCAACTGGTTGACTGGTTGAACCATATCTTAGCGCGTTATGCCCCACAACCCTTCACCGCACAATGCGCTCCATCATCACGGTGTCGACACCGCTGCTGGATTGCCCCCTTGCGATGCGCGAGAAGCCGACATGCGCGTAAAAACCCACCGCGGTCAGGGAGGCAGCGACGGTGAGCCGCGACAGGCCCTGCTTGCGCACACGCTCGTAAAGCTCGTCGACAAGTGCCGATCCGACACCCATGCCCTGCGCCGACGGATCAACAAACAGCGCATCGATCACAGCCGCATCACCAGTGCTCGCCCGCTTGGCGCGGTTGGCCACCATCACGCCGCTTGTCACACGCTCCGCGCTGGCCCACACGGGAAGCTCCGCCACCAGAAACAGGTCGGCCCGCAGAAGCCGCCGCTTCATGGCCGCAAGTGTATAGTCCGCCAACACGCGCAACTGCTGCTCACCCGTATATTCAGGCGCGTTCGACACCCTGACGGAACGGTCGATCAGCGCCGTGATGTCAGCGATGTCGGAAGGCAGCGCGGGCCGGATCAGCGTGGTCAGGGGTCAGGCCTCCCCGAACACACGCCGGAAAATCGTGTCGACATGCTTGAAATGGTAGCCTTCATCGAACATGGCCGCCAACGCTTCAGGTGAAAGTCTGGCGGTCACGTCAGTGTCAGCCTTCAGGTTGGTCAGAAAATCCTCGCCATGTTCCCAGGTGCGCATCGCGTTGCGCTGGACGAGGCTGTAGCTTTCCTCGCGGCTGGCACCAGCCTGGGTCAGAGCCAGCAGCACGCGCTGGGAGTTGTGCAAGCCGCCGAGCCTGTCAAGGTTCTTGCGCATGTTCTCAGGATAGACCAGCAGCTTGTCGATCACGCCCGTCAGCCGCGCCAGAGCGAAATCAAGCGTGATCGTGGCATCCGGGCCGATCATGCGCTCCACCGACGAATGCGAGATGTCGCGCTCGTGCCAAAGGGCCACATTCTCCATGGCCGGCAGCGCCATGCCGCGCACCAGCCGCGCCAGGCCGGTCAGATTCTCGGTCAGCACCGGGTTGCGCTTGTGCGGCATGGCCGACGAGCCTTTCTGGCCGACCGAGAAGAACTCCTCCGCCTCATAGACCTCCGTGCGCTGCAGATGCCGGATTTCAGTCGCCAGCCGCTCGACACAGGAGGCGACGACACCCAGCGTCACAAAGAACATGGCGTGCCGGTCGCGCGGGATCACCTGGGTCGAGACCGGCTCGACAATGAGGCCCATCTTCGCCGCCACATGCTCCTCGACTGATGGATCGATATTGGCAAAGGTGCCGACAGCGCCCGAGATCGCACAGGTAGCGATCTCCGCCCGCGCCGCCACCAGCCGTGCCCGGCAGCGGACAAACTCCGCATAAGCCTGCGCCAGCTTCAACCCGAACGTCACCGGCTCGGCATGGATGCCATGCGAGCGACCGATGGTCGGCGTCAGCTTGTGCTCGAAAGCGCGGCGCTTGAGGGCGGCCAGCAGCGCATCCACATCGGCAATCAGGATGTCGGCAGCGCGAGCAAGCTGCACGGCCAGTGTCGTGTCCAGCACATCCGACGAGGTCATGCCCTGATGCACGAAGCGCGCTTCGGGGCCGACGATCTCGGCGAGATGCGTCAGGAAGGCGATCACGTCATGCTTGGTCACACGCTCGATCTCGTCGATGCGCGCCACGTCGAACACGGCATCCCCGCCCTTGGCCCAGATGGTCGCAGCGGCCTCTTTCGGCACCACACCAAGCTCCGCCAACCTGTCGGTGGCGTGCGCCTCGATCTCGAACCAGATGCGGAACCGCGCCTGCGGCTCCCAGATCGCGACCATCTCGGGGCGAGAATAACGAGGGATCATGAACCATTACCTCTCAATTGCATCTTTCCTTCTCCCGTTCAGGGAAAAGGTGGCCGCCGACAGGCGGTCGGATAAGGGCGGCGGCTTGCTCCCAAGACCCTCTCCCGTCACGGCTTCGCCGCGCCACCCTCTCCCTGGACGGGAGAGGGAAAACTCAAACCCACTCGCCGCGTGCGCCCTCGCCCGCCTTGCGGATCGCCGCGATGTTGGCTGCATAAGCCGCTTTGCCACCACGGAACACGGCAGAGCCGGCCACCAGGACATTGGCACCAGCAGCCACGACCAGCGGCGCCGTCTCAGGCGTGCAACCGCCGTCAATTTCGATGTCGATGGGCCTGTCACCAATCATCGCCTTGATGCGGCGGATTTTCTCGCAGACCTCAGGGATGAATGCCTGCCCGCCAAAACCGGGATTGACGGTCATGCACAGCACGAGATCAACGCTGTCGAGGAGATAGGCAATGGCACCTTCAACTGTGCCGGGATTGAGCGCGATGCCGGCCTTCTTGCCGAGGGCGCGGATGGCCTGCAGCGAACGATGGACGTGCGGGCCAGCCTCGGCATGGATGGTGATGATATCGGCACCTGCCTTTGCAAACGCCTCGATGTAGGGATCGACAGGTGCGATCATCAGATGCACGTCGAAGATCTTGGCCGAATGAGGCCTGATCGCCTTCAGGACATCGGGACCAAAGCTGATGTTCGGCACGAAATGGCCGTCCATCACGTCGCAATGGATCCAGTCCGCTCCGGCCTTGTCGATGGCCGCAACCTCTTCGCCAAGGCGCGCGAAATCAGCGGACAGGATCGAGGGCGCGATGACAAGGGACTTGCTCATGGCGCGGGGTTAGCATTGGCGAGAGTGCGGGGCAATGTTCTCTTGTGATCCGCGACACCGTCATTGCGAGCGAAGCGAAGCAATCCAGTCTTGGCGCAGATTGGTCTGGATTGCTTCGCTGCGCTCGCAATGACGCTATGGAGAACCGGCAAACCGCTTCGCCATCGGCTTCAGCAATTGCGGCATGAGATAGATCGGGAATTGCGCCAGGGCGAAGAACAGGAAGGTGGTTTCGGGCGTAGCGGCACCAAGCGCCGCGATCATCGCGCCCATGTTGCGTTGCGCCGTGCCATATCCCATCAGGAACACATCCGCCGGCTTCATCACGAAGCGCAACGCCACCCAGGCAAAGACGAAGCCAGCCAGCACCACTGCGAAGGCAATGCCCAGAAACAGGACAACTTTTTCCGGGCGCGTCATGAAGGCGTTGGTCACGCCATCCATCGCGGCAACCGCGAACAGGAAATACATCACCACGCCAAAGCCATCGAGTTCGACCTTGTGGGCCACGATGCGCCGATAGCCGATGATCTTGCGGGCGAGCAACGCAAGGATGATGGCCCCGCCGATCAGCCCGAGCAGCCTGAGCATGAGCA
>JANMHN010000125.1:0-7577 GCA_031375185.1 Allobosea sp.
TTCCGCCGGTCGGGAAGGGTCGCGCACAAGGCCTTCAAGCCCGCGATGAGCGATTCGAGCACCACACTGCGCTTGAATCGGAAGGTCGCACCCGAAGCGATGAGTCACCCTGCCGCAGCCACCGGGGCGGCAAAGGTCATATTGAGAACTGCTGGGATCCGGTTGCTATGCTTGCCGACATGGCACGGTTGTGTACACCCGAGACCTTCGTGATCGTGCGCACAAACAACGGCGATGGCGCGGTCAATCGCAAACTCGGCATGTTCATGGATGGCTTCTACTACTTTCCACATTATCTGCATTACTTCAGCACGCATTCGTTGACGGCGGTTGGCCGACGCGCTGGCCTGAAGCCAGTGTTGCAGCGCGCATCCGAGGATTTGATCCCGGAACTGGCTGATGCAGCGCTTCCTCCTCCGGCGCCGGGCGAAACAAATGGCATGCGCTTCAAGCGCGCCGGAGCAGGTTTCGAGACGATTTTGCTCGAGACCGCGTTCGTCCTCAAGACCAGTCCCTATCGCGAGGATGCCCAGTCGCTTCCAGCAATCGCGACGATGCCGACCACTCCCGCATTCGAATGGGACAGCCATGGTGATTTCTTCAAGCAAGGCTCGCGGTGGCGCCAGCACCGTTGCCGGGCGGGCGAGTATATGCCACTCGATGAGATGGTCTACACCACGACACACAATTATTGGTATTATGGTTCGGCCTTTATCTGCGATCACAACTTGGCGCATTACGACGGCGAGTTCCTACCATTGCTGTCGTTCGATGCGCCGTCATCAGGCATCTTCGAGTTCGAACTGACCTGGGCCAAGCGCCACGTCCAATGGCCAGACGCGACCATCACGATGGTCTTGCCGGACGGCGGCACAGAACAGTTCCCGGTGACGTCTCTTGCGCCCGTCAAAGTCGTGCGCCGCGCGACGCTGGAAGCCGGGCAATGTGCGAGATTCGCTTGCGAGAGCAAGGTTCTGCCCAACTCCCAGCGGACGATCTGTCTGATTGGTGTTCGCCGCGTCTGAGCCACCGCAGGCGTGGGCCGCGTCACTCCGCCCGAGGCAAATCTTCCCGCGCCGCGCGGAAGCGCGAGACGTATGGTTGAGTCGGATCGACCCTTGCGTTAGATGGCCTCATCGCGCGACTTGAAAGCGCTCCCGAAGGATTTGGATCAGGTGAACATGGCACAGGTGGACGCAATTGCCGACACTGCAGGCAGCCCCCTGAGTTACTTTCGCTCGGTCTGGCGCTACCGCTATCTGTTCTGGCACCTTGCATTCGCGGATCTGCGTGCGCGTTTCCGGCGCACGAACCTCGGCCTGCTCTGGGCGATGCTGCAACCGCTGTTGTTGATGGCGATGTTCTCGCTTCTGCTTGCGCAGGTGTCGAACATGCCGTACGCAAACTATACCGTGCACGTGCTCTCGGGCATCGTGATGTGGGATCTGGTCACGACCTGTTGCAGTGCCGGCGCCATGTCTTATCTCGGTGCATCTCCTTACCTCATGCAATCGCCGATTCCGCTCGGTGTTTTCACTGTCCGCACAGTGCTCAACGCTCTCTTGATCTACGCCATCGGCCTCGTCACGCTGACATTGTTCAGTCTCGTCGTGCTGCCGGAAACCGTCTCGCTTAAATGGCTCTGGGCCATTCCTTATGGGCTTCTGCTTGTGATCGTGGCAACCCCGCTAGCAGCGATCTGCGGCGTTCTCAACGTGCTGTTCCGCGATTTTCAGCATATCCTCGGCCTGTTTCTCACTGGGATTTGGATGACCAGTCCTGTCTTCGCACCAGATTCTATGTTCGAAAAGGAAGGACTATTGCGGACCATAAATCAGGTCAGTCCGGTCGGCCGTCTGTGCGCCATCCTGCGCGATTTCTGGATGAAGGGCAGTCATCCTCTATGGAGTGACGTGGGCGTCGTCCTAGCCTGGGCTGCATTGTTCTGGCTGTTGGCGTCGTGGCTCGTGTCGCGCAACGAGCGCCGTCTCATCTTCTTCATCCACTAGCGACTGCGTACCGGAGACGTATCATGACCTGTGAGGTGCGTGTCGAAAACGCTGTCTTGCGCTACATTGTCGGCAGAGCCCAGCGCGGCAGCATCAAGGAAGCCATCCTCGGCGGTCGCTACGGCAAGGTGAGAATGGATGAGCGGCTGAGCCAGGACGGACAGGTGACTGCTCTGAATGGGATCTCGTTCACAATCGCAGACGGCCAAAGGATGGCGATTCTTGGCGTCAATGGCGCCGGCAAGACGACGTTGCTCAAGGCAATCGCCGGGGTCTACCCCCTCGTTGCCGGCAGGATCACGGTCCGCGGCCATATCCAGAGCCTGCTCGATATCAGTCTCGGCTTTGAGGCCGATGCCACGGGCCGCGAGAACATCACGTACCGTGGATTGATTATGGGCGTTCATCCCAAGGCAATCCGCGAGCGCGAAGAGGAAATCATCGCGTTTGCCGACATTGGTGAGTTCATCGAGATGCCCCTCAGGAGCTATTCGAGCGGCATGATGGTGCGGCTTGCCTTCGCCATCTCGACCTATTTACAGGGCGAGATCTTGCTCCTCGACGAGTTCTTGGGCGCTGGCGACGCCACGTTCCAAGCGAAGGCTGCCGACCGCATGAACGCTGTCGTTGACAGCGCCCGCATCGTAGTGCTGGCAACGCACAGTACCGCGCTGGCTCGCAAGGTGTGTTCCATCGGGATCTTGCTTGACAAGGGCCGAATAATTGCCGACGGACCGGTCGATGACGTGTGCAAACGGTACGAGGCGTTGACCGGCAATTCGTCCTGAACTTTCGGGTAGACGGCCGCACAAGAGACGCGATTTCCACCCGATCACTCCAACCTAATCGTGTGACACGAGGCTAACACTATGTTCGATTTCATCGACCCGAAGGCGAAGAAAAGCCTCGTCGACCAGGTCCACTCGGTCATGACTGATCTGCGGGTGTCTAGCTGGATTGACTCATACATGACAACGGCAAGGTATTTCAATTCTCTCGGGGCGCTTGCCGGGGTTAAGGAATGCAAAGACCGCTATGATAATCTCCAGGCGTCGATGGATCAGGTCACCTTGGACGGTTTGATCATGGAATTCGGCGTCGCCACCGGCCGCACCTCGAACACAATGGCCAAGCACTCTCCCCAGCGTACGATCCATGGTTTCGATACGTTCGACGGTATTCCTGAGGCTTGGCATGGTCACGCCGCCGCAAAGTACAGCCAGGGCGGAAAATTGCCGACCGTTGAAAGTAACGTGAAGTTGCACAAAGGGCTGTTCCAGGATACTTTGCCAAGTTTCGTTGCTGCCAATCCTGGCCCTGCGGCCCTTATTCACATCGATTGTGATCTCTACTCTTCAACTGCGTTTGTCTTTACGCTGCTGAAAGAGCGGATCGTGCCCGGTACGGTAATCGTGTTCGACGAATACTGGAACTATCCATCTTGGGAACTGCACGAGCACAAGGCGTTCCTAGAACTCCTGCATGCCACGCGGCGGCACTATCGGATCACAAGCTTCGTTCCCGCTTATACCCAGCTGACCGTCGTAATAGAGTGAGCCAGTATCGTGAAGGACGCTTCGCTTCCAACGGACGCCTCTCCTGCTCCGGACGTTCAACCGCATTCGGCCGCGGCACAGGCGCCAATGCATCTGGCGATCTGGTTTGAGATAGATCCGCGCAGCCGGATGGTGGGTGAAGGGATAGCACTGCATCTGTCAATGCTCCTTCGCGCATTTGCCAAGCGCAGCGACCTCAACGTGACGTTCGTCGTGCCCGGTTGGTCGCGGTATGTGGTTGATAACTATCTGGACGTGTTCAAGCTCAGATCGCCGAATATCAATGTTCGCTTCATCAGCTCGACACTCCCGCTCGTCGACCGAATCTTCAACTGGCAGGTTCAGAAGGATATCAAACGCGACACTATAAAAATTGAAAAGCCAAACTGGGGTCGGATTGTAGCGGAACATCCGGCGGTCGTCAAAGGCAGCATAATCGTGGCTCCGTTGGTCGGAGTGGCAGGTCTCGCTGCATTGCCACTGCTGGCGCTCAGGCGGCTGTGGTCCGCTGTTGGCGGGAGGGCACTGCGGCCGTTCCGGCTCGCCACCAGAATACTAGGCGCGGACATGAGCTACAACATGTCCATAGCCATTAATCGTGCCAAAGCCGATGTCTGTTTCGTTCCTTACGTGAGCTGGTGGCAATCGCATCGGGTCAAAGCCCCAATCGTGGTCGGGGTTCATGACCTTGTGTTTGTCGAGTTCCCGCACATGTTCCCGCCTGAGGAACTTCAGGCTCTGACACAAAATGCCCGACGGATGGTATGGCGAGCAGACGCGGCGTTCGGCATTTCGCCACGTGTCTGCGACCGCCACATTGTCCGCTATATGGGCATGCCGACGGAGCGAACCTTTTTGTTGGAGCACGCTCCGCTGCCTGTGGATCAGTTCCTTCCAGAGGGGGCAGACAAGGGACTGCAAAAATTGAAGGAGTTCATGGTTTCGGATGTGCATCGGCGGCGTGTGCAGCGACCCATTATGAACAACCCATATTGGCGCGGCTGGTTCAACGACACGCGCGTGTTCGACGAACCTTACGTCTACTATCCAACGCAGTACCGCCCCTACAAGAACATGGAGAGACTTATCTACGCGATCAAGTCGATCAACGACAGCGGATGTCTCTCCTCGCCGCTTCGGCTTGTGACAACGGCGGACTTGACTCAGCATCCTAAGGTTATGAAACTGATTACGCGACTTGGTATGTACGAGTATATTGTCCCGTTGTTGCGGTTGCCGGTCCACCTACATGCTGCAGCTTACGCGAACGCGGCGGTGAGCGTCAGCGCTTCCGAATTTGAAGGCGGCACACCCTCCCCGGTCAGCGAGGCGGGCTCGGTCGGCACACCGTTTATCCTCAGCCGCGGTTTGTATCTGGACCACTTCAATGGCGTTGAACGCCTGAACCAAGTCACGTTTGAACCCAAGTCTATCTCAGATCTAGGAGCCAAACTGCTGTTTGCGATCGAGAACCGCAAGACCTGCATCGAAATCAACAGGGAACTCATGGCGTGCACGGCAGACCGGACATGGGACGACGCTGCGCAGGAATTGCTGCAAATGTGCAATTATGCGCGTGAGAATCCAAAGCCCCAGACCCGCGATTGGCGGATTCGCCAACGCAACATCGCCGAGTACTAAGGCCTGTCGTCAGTTGAGCAGAGTCTTTCTTGCCACGCCGCACAGAAAAGCGATGCGATACGTCCTTGCCGTCGTCAGTTGCCTCGGTACGTCTGCGAGCAAGCAATGAGACGAAGTAGGTTACGGCTCGACGTTGATGCTGCGGCAGCTGCATCTGTAGAACCAGTAGGTTCGCGAATCGCAGACCGGATCGGATGCGCGCAGGTCGATGTAGCTGTCAACATCCATGTCCTGTAAGGTGCGCCGCGACGACTGACGCAAAGGCTACTGGAAAGCTAATCACAAGTGAAGACGTGAGGTGGGCGTCTTGCCGGTGGTTGGGCTTGCGAGTACCCATTGCCTGCAGTTCAGACGACGGTTTTAACACTCATGTTCGGGTCTGACAGATCCCCAATTCCATCGAGCACAACCTATGCGTATCCATTGCAATCTTCACCATAGCGTTGGACGCTCGCAAGAAATCCCAATGCTCGTCGCGGCGGGCTTCGAGATCGTGCCTGCCCTCGGCATGAGGGAGAACCTTCGCTTCGATCCCGACTACGCCAACGAAACTCACGTCCTTTATCCAGACTGGACTGTCAACTGCACTCTCCCCGTGTCTGTGGCTGCACAGCTGAGGCGGATTGATTTGCAGAACCAAATCGGCAATGTTGGCGCACCGCAAGCCGACCTCATCAACGAGCATATCGATGCGATCTATGTGATGGGGCTGCCGCAAGTCGTCGGCAATATCGCGAAGTGGTTCCGTGGTGCGATTATCTGTCGGATTGCCGGAACGATTGCCGGAACAGTTCCATTCTTATGGCGCAATGATGGATTCGCAAGGCATTCCTTTCACGGACAAGATGATCTACTGACCGACTGCGGTGACTCTGCTCCAAGAGCCTGAGCACATTGCGGCCGCAACCCACCTTTTCCATTGCGTGGTCGACGAGCGACGACTGCCGTTCCGCTGGCTCGGTTACGCCAGCCGCCCGACGATCACCACCGTCCTTCCGTATCTAGATATCCCGGAAGAGTTGCGGTCATGGCGGGACAAGTTCTTGCCCCCGTTTAATCGACTGCCGCTGGAAATCTTAGGCAAAAACGACAAGTCCTCGACCCATTGCGCCGACCCCAGGATCACTGGCACACTCTCAGAAGTCGATTTCTTCGCACACATCGCAAGCTCGCGAGCGTTCGTGGAATGCCAGTACCTTCGGCGTCATCAGCGCTTCACGCCGTTAGAAGCGATAGCGATGGGCGTGCCTACGTTGTTTATGTCGCATTCAGGTCTGGTCGACACGTTCGAACACTTCCTGCCGCGCGACAATCAAGGTGAGAACCGCGTTCGCATCCAGATTGTCGCGCGATAACTTCCATCCGACGCACCGCAGACCGACCGAAGCAGACGGATCATTCGCATCTGAGCAGGAGATTGCAACCTTCCTTGAGGCGCACGTCGATGATGTCGGCTCGCTTGCTTTACTGGCCGAACGTCAGCGAGGCAGCTTTGCTGCGAGGCTTCGATCGTCATCTGGCGACGACAGACCTCGCCTTGCTCCTTGGTATGGTCTCGGAACGCAGCGCACGAAAGTCCGCATACAGCCCCTGTCCCGTCACAAAAACTCCTCCGCGAGCCTTCGCACGGTATCTGCTGCGCGACTTTCCGCGACGCATCGGCGAAATAGCGAGGTTCGACGCCGACGCCTTCATCTGGCGGTCCGGCGCTCTTGTTCGCGATTTGATAGGAGCGCGTCTCGCCTTCGATCCCACCCAGCATACTAAGTCATACATTGCAGCAGAACTCCTGCCTACCGGTATTGAAGGCAAGTTTCATATCGAAATCGACTACGAAAGTGACGCTCCTGCAAGAGAAACTGTCGCCGAACTCGATATGTGGCAGTCCGACGGCTTCAATGCCACGCGCGCTCTTCACTGCTACCTGCCCGCCAACCGCGCGCCCGGGCCTGCAACCTTAGCGGCATCGTTCGAATTCGCACCCGGAAACCGCGATCTCTCCAAAGGGGTGCAGTTCTTGTGGTGGGGAACGAGACCCTTGACTTTTCGTTCGATGTCGGTGGCCAGGACCGCGTAGCTATTCCTGTCTTGTCAAACGGTTCAGTGGCACTAGACGCCGAAGCAAGGCAGCTGGCTGAACCTCGCGGAATCTGAACTCGATCCCGCTGTTGAGTCAGTGCCTCGCCCGCCGCATCCCGAAGCGCGCCACACTTGAGACAGAAGTTGCCGACTGTTAGAGCAAAGTTGAAATGTCCCCTTTTTGTGAACCCGGCCTCGCAAGTTGAAATGCGAAAAACGACGCAGCATCTGATCTATCTGCGCTTCAGCAAAGTTCAAGATGTGCAAGTGGGCCGGGCTTGTGGACGGCTCG
>JANMHN010000139.1:0-6799 GCA_031375185.1 Allobosea sp.
CGCTCGGCTTGCGTAAGGGCCGTATCCTTCGCGGCATCGGGCACGATTTTCAGGCGCGTCACCAGATGGGCGAACTCGGCAAGTTCAGTCAGCACCGTGGCGGGATCAGCGCCTTGATCATATTGTCCTTTCAACTCGGCGAGCGCGCCCGCCAGATCGCCGCGCATGACCAGATCGAACAAATCGATGACGCGGGCGCGGTCTGCAAGGCCAAGCATGGCGCGCACATCATCAAGGGTGATGCGCCCTGCAGCATGGGCAATGGCCTGATCCAGCAGCGACATCGCGTCGCGCGCCGAGCCTTCCGCGGCTCGCGCGATGGCTTGCAAGGCCTCGTCATCAGCGGCGACCTGCTCGGCGGCGCAGATCTTCGCCAGGTAGCTGACCAGCACGGCCGCATCGATCCGGCGAAGGTCAAAGCGCTGGCAGCGCGACAGGATCGTCACGGGCACCTTGCGGATCTCGGTGGTCGCGAAGATGAATTTTGCGTGCGGAGGCGGCTCCTCAAGCGTTTTCAGGAATGCGTTGAAGGCCTGCCCGGTCATCATGTGAACTTCGTCGATGATGTAGACCTTGTAGCGCGCCGAAACAGGTGAATAGCGCACGGCATCATTGATCTGCCGGATATTGTCGACGCCGTTGTTCGAAGCCGCATCGATCTCCATCACGTCGATGTGGCGGCCTTCGATGATGGCCTGGCAGTGAATGCCCGGCGTAGCCAGATCAATGGTTGGCGCGCCCGTTCCTTCAGCGTTCTGGAAGTTGAGGCCGCGCGCCAAAATGCGTGCCGTCGTCGTCTTGCCGACGCCGCGAACCCCGGTCAGCATCCAGGCCTGCGGAATGCGTCCCGAACTGAACGCGTTGGACAGTGTGCGCACCATCGCATCCTGGCCGATCAGATCGCTGAAATCGCTGGGACGGTACTTGCGCGCGAGAACCTTGTAGGCGGGTTGCGCGTCAGATGCGGGCGCTGCGGACAGCGGCAGCACATCCAGAAATCCCGGCTGGTCCTGCATTTCGCCGGGCAAGTTCCCGGTGATACCGCCGGTGATGTCCTGAGCCATGCGCGATGGGGCTTTTCAAGGGTTGAGGTGGAAGGCTGGACGAAGACCCGCACTGTCTCGTTAGGGCTGCTTCCTTCCGGATCTGACCCGGTTGGCGAGTGTTACGTCCCTCACCAACCTTCCGGTGGTGCATATGCGACAGCCAGGACGCAGATGCAAGGGTCTGGATGACGGCATGCTTGTCTTTCAGGCCAGTGATGCCGACCCTGACCGCCACGTCAGCAAGGTGTCTGTGGCCGTCATGGCGGCATTGCACCGCAGGGCCTCGCCCCGGCATCGAATCGCGTTAAGTGGGGAGGATGCCATGCCTGCATGTTTCATGCCTCAGTCGCCTCCATGAATCGGTTGCCGCCACGAAGGCCAGCCATGTTGTCACGCTGATCAATGCCAACACGGCGGTGGAGCGTCCTCCTTCGGTGTTGCCGGACAATCATCTGTTCATCGGTGTGTCGGACATCGTGGAGGTAATGGATGGCCATATTGTTCCGGCTGAGGAGCATGTGATCCGCCTGATGGATTTTGTGAGGCGCTGGGATCGCTCCAGCCCGCTTGTGATTCATTGCTGGGCCGGTATCAGCCGGTCGACGGCTGCCGCGTTCATCACCGTCTGCACGCTTGATCCGTCTCGCGACGAAGCTGACCTGGCCAAGGCCTTGCGGGCGGCCGCCCCATCGGCAACCCCAAATGCCCGGCTTGTCGCCATTGCAGACCGCATCCTGAAAAGGGATGGCCGGATGGTGTCTGCCATCGCCGCCATCGGGCGCGGGGCTGATGCCTTCGAGGGAACACCGTTCTGTATACAATCTTCAATTTGAACATGTATACTACGGGCAATGCCCGAAAGTTCGGTCTGAACTGAATCTGAATCTTCACGACATGGCACATTGTGCCATATTCAACTTCTACTGGGAGTGAAATTTTTGCGAAGCAGGAATTTTTGTGCGAATCTCACTGCAACAGTTTTACTGAAGATCAAAAATGTGTCATGAATTAATGACACTGATTTTTTCGTGCGGCTAATTGCTGCAAACAATCTGATTTTTTACGATCCGGGTTGCGTCGTTCATCGTATAACCGCAATTTTGTATGAATCTAATTCAGGTGCATTGCATACCTATCCTTCAACATGCTTTTGTCACGATCATGGACGCAACGACAACGAAAAGTTACCAACAACATATTGAATTGGACGCACGGGACAAGACTATCCTGCGTCTGCTCCAAAGTAATGGCCGTATCACAAATGCAGAACTTGCAGAGCGGGTTCACCTGTCTCCCTCCGCATGCCTGCGTCGTGTGAAACAGCTTGAGGACAGCGGGCTCATCAAAAACTATGTGATGTTTCTGGATGAGAAGATCGCCGGTTTTCCGGGGACTGCCTATGTCTCCGTCACGCTCGACCAGCAGGGCAGGGCTTCGCTCGACCGTTTCGAGAAAGCGGTTCTTCAATATGAAGAATTGCTTGAATGCTATCTGCTTGCCGGAAACTACGACTACCTCGTGCGCATAGCCTACCGTGACAGTGCTGATTTCGAGCGTATCCATTCCGAAATCATCACCCAACTGCCGGGAGTTTCGCGGGTGCAGTCGACCATGACCTTGCGCACCATCAAGCGGAACACGGCGTTGCCGCTCTGACGCAGGGCTCGCCAATGCGGATAGCCGCTTGCCCTCGTCTGTCAGTGGCTGGATAAGGGCTCCTCACGCAACAACACCCGAGTCGATACCGTGTCCGACGCCAAAGCCAATGACGACATCAGCAGCCTCGGTTTCGAGGAAGCGATCCAGCAGCTTGAACAGATCGTCAAAAGGCTCGAGAGCGGAAGCGTTGCGTTGGAAGAATCCATCTCGATCTACGAGCGGGGCGAGGCACTGAAGGCCCGCTGTGATACGCTGCTCAAGAAGGCTGAAGCCAGGATCGAGAAAATCTCCGTGTCAGCCGATGGACAAGCTGCGGGCGTCACGCCGCTTGATGCCGAGCGTTGAACCGGTCTGTCGCAAAACGAGTCAGATTGTCAGCACAATGAAAGACTGACGGTGCGTTGGAGGGTGCATTGTTGCGCTGCTTCATATCTCGATCCGGAACACCGCTCCCCCGTCGCTGTCCTCCAGCGCAATGCTGCCGCCGTGTAGCCGGACAAGTTCGGAAGCAATGGCAAGACCGAGCCCGGTGCCGCCGGCGCTCGTCGAGCCGGTGAACGCCTCGAACAGTTTGTCACGCGCACGCTTCGGAACGCCAGGCCCGTTGTCCATCAGTCGGATGATGGTGCGCCCGCTGTCCTGCACCGCGGTGATGCTGATCACCGGCGCTTCGGTCCGGGATGATTGCAGGGCCTGGACTGAATTGCGCATCAGGTTCGACAGCACGCGGAACATCTGGTCCGGATCAAGGCTGACGTCCAGTCCGGGCTCGACATGGTTGTCAAAACGAGGCTGGCCTGGTGTGCCGAGACTAAGCATGTCCGCCACTTCATCCGCCAGATCGGCGAGGGCCACGACCTGCAGTTTCGGATCATTTTCGGTCACGCTGCCATAGGCAAGGGTGGACTGGCAGAAATCGATGGCGCGGCCCAGCGTTGCGATCAGCTTGGGACCGAAGCGCTGCACAGAGGGATCCCTGGATTCGCCGATGCGGTCAGACAGAAGCTGCGCAGATGCCAGCATGTTGCGCAGATCGTGGTTGATCTTGCTGACGGCAAGGCCTACGGCGGCCAGATGCTTCTTCTCGCGCAATGAACCGGCAAGGGCACGCTCCATGCCCGCGAGCGCCTGCTCCGCGTCGCCGATCTCGTCATGACGACCGGATGGCCTGACCACGCGATTCGGATTTTCAGGATCGCCAGCAAAGGCCATGACATTGCCAGCCAGCTGTTTGACCGGGCGCACGATCAGCCAGTGCAGCGACAGGTAGACCAGGGCTGCCGTCACGCCCGCTATAAACAGCGAAAGCCAGAAAATCGTGCGGGCGAACTCAAGCATCGCATAGCGCAAAGGGCGCTCGTCGATGACAATTTCCACGAAATCGGCTTCACCGACCGAGCGCCCGATCACGCGGATGCGTCGTTCCGCACCGTTAAACAGAATGTCCAGGCTTTCGAGAATTGAACTGTAGCGGCCCTTGTCACGCAGATCGACCGTGCGGCCCACTTCAGGCGGCAGGTTTTCCTGTGCCAGAAGCCTGCGCACACCGCCCGCGCGTGCGGCGATGGCGAGCGCCCCAACACCGTCAAGCAACTGGCTCTCAAGGCCGATGGGCAGGCCATCGCGCGGGGCGGCCTCCAGAACCATCACCGCAACCTGCGCTGCAGCGAGCCGGTCATCCAGCCAGTTGCGGCGAAAATTGGCGACCGACGGGACAAAGATGAGGATCTCCGCGATCATGACGAAGGTGATCGTGAGTGTCAGCAGCTTCAGCGAAAGGCCCATGCGCCAGCCCGGACGCTGTGCGCGCAAGGACGGGTCTTGCAAAGGCAAAAGTTCCGCTGAAGCCTGGTCCGGTACCGGATCTGGCATTGCATGCCTGGTGTCGATGTTCCGTTGGTCCAACCGATCTGCCTCAGCCCAGCTTTCTCAAAAGCCCGAGGATGCGGCGAATCCATGGCTTTCCGGCCATCGGGCTGAAATGGGTGAGGGCCGCGCGCTTCGAAACCTCCGATAATGTCGGATAAGGAAACACGAAGCCCACCATGTCCTGCACGGTCCATTTTTTCTGAACGGCGATCACCCAGGGCATCACAAGATCCCCGGCATTCTTGCCGCTGAGTGTTGCGCCAAGAATGCGGCCTTTTTTGCCGGTTATGATCTTGATCATCCCTTCCGTGGCGCGCTCGGCCTGAGCCCTGTCGTTCTCGGCATAGGGCCAGCGCAGAACCTGAACGAATGAACCATTCTTTCTGGCGGCCTCCTCGCTGAGGCCGACGCTGGCAACCTCCGGATCGCAATATGTGACGCGCGGAATGGCCAGATTGCTGATTTTCGCCGGAAGGCGGAACAGCGCGCTGCGGATCACGATGCCGGCGTGATAATTGGCAACGTGGGTGAACTGCAACCCGTCCGTCGCGCCCGTCGCGCAGTCACCTATGGCATAGATGCGGTTGTTTGAAGTCTTCAGACTGGCATTGACCATGATGCCCCGCTTGTCGTGCGTGACGCCGGCAGCCCCAAGGTTGAGCGCCTCGACATTAGGTGCGCGCCCTGCCGCGATGAGAAGGTGGCTGCCTGTGATGATCTCGCCATCGTCGAGCACGGCGCGGATGGCGCCCGGTTCTCCTTCGATGCGCGCCAGCTTTCTATTCTGCCGCAGGTTCACGCCGTCAGCTTCAAGCGAGCGCAGGACATATCCAGCGGCTTCCTGGTCTTCGCGTCCGAGAATGCGCCCGGCCTCGATGATCGTCACCTCCGAGCCAAGCCTGCGAAACGACTGGCCAAGCTCGACACCAATGGGTCCGCCACCAATGACAAGCAGATGGTCGGGGCGGGTCGTCAGGTCGAACACCGTTTCGTTGGTCAGGTAGGGCACGCTCTCCAGACCCGGAACGGGCGGCAGGGCAGGGCGCGAGCCGGTCGCGATCACGAAGCGGCGTGGCTGGACCTCGATCTCGCCGACACGGACGGTGCGCCTGTCAATGAAACTGGCTTCACCGGATATGACGCGCACGCCAAGACTTGTGAAACGTTCGACCGAATCATTCGGGGCAATGGCCCCGATCACGCTCTGGATGTGATCATGAACCCGTTTGAAATGGACCTGCGGTGTTGCCGCAACAATGCCGAAGGGCGCTGCGCGGCGCATGTCTTCGGCCCTGTGCGCTGCCGCGATCAGGGCCTTGGACGGCACGCAGCCCACATTCAGGCAATCCCCACCCATCTTGTGCCGCTCAATCAGCACGACCGGCACGCCAAACAGGGCGGACGCCGCAGCCACTGACAAACCACCCGAGCCTGCGCCGATCACGCACAGATCAGGCTTGATCACCTCGGCCATCAGGGTTTCCATTCGTGTTCAACATCGTGACCGGTATCGGACTGGCCATGCCACTGCAAGCATGTTGGCATGCACATCTGCGGTGCCGGCGAACACTCATCAACCTTCAGAGGCGCATCGCCTCTGCGGTTGACTTGCTCTGCGGTTGACTTGGAACGGTCCATCCGCCATAAGCCGCGCAAGTCAGGCGCGCGCCTTTTGATGTGCGCTTCATTTCCATGATCTGCACAGGCTGTCGCCGGTATGTGCCCGCAGAATGTGGGCGTTGTCGTCAGAAATGGCCTTGTGAACCCGGAGACGTTCCGTGAAGAGAACATATCAGCCGAGCAAACTTGTTCGCAAACGCCGCCATGGCTTCCGCGCCCGCATGGCAACTGTGGGTGGCCGCAAGGTTCTGGCAAACCGCCGCGCGCACGGTCGCAAGCGTCTGTCTGCCTGAGTGCTGCTGCGGACGCTGACGCGTCTTTGCACCTTCTGGCGAGGACGCCATGCGCATATCCGCACCGCGCCTTCAAAGACTGACCAAGCGAGCACAGTTTCAGGCGGCGGCCGGCAACGGTCGCCGCTTTCATTCGTCTCACATCACGGTCCAGGTGCTGGACCGCTCGGAAGATGGACTTGGGGTCAGGGTGGGATTGACAGCTTCGCGGAAGGCGGGGCTGGCCACAAAACGCAACCGTATCCGCCGTCGGCTCCGGGCGGCAGCGCAAGAGGCTTTCGCGGGGGCATCTGAAAGTGCCGATGTGGTTGC
>JANMHN010000146.1:0-12288 GCA_031375185.1 Allobosea sp.
CGGTGACGGCAAGGCCGACATCTTCTGGAAGAGTAACGCGACATCTGGCGGTGCCTATTCCACGGCCGTCACGCTGATGAACGGCACGGCGTTCCTTGGCGGCGGCGGCCCTGGTGCCCTACCAAGTATCACTGACATCGCAGGAGACCAGCACAACTTCGTGCTGTGACGGATGCGCCGGTCTGGCCTTTTCCCTTTTTGGGAAAAGGAATTCCGATGCGCACTTGCGCCCCAAAATCCTCATCCTGAGCCCGTCGAAGGAGGAGTTCCAGAGGTGCAAGGCTGAAGCTCATCCTCCGGCGAAATCATCCTCCGGCGAAATCATCCTGCGACGGGCTCTGGATGAGGATGCGTGGTATGGCGAGGATCGAAAGCGGTCTGGCGGCAATTCTGCGGGACGTGACGGCAGGATCACTTGTTTCAGTTCATCCCTGCTGCCCCGCCCCTCACCCTGAACGGCAGCAAACTTGACGCAAGCGGCCAAGCTGCTATCCCGCCTCCATGTCAGATCCGCAGAGCGACGGTGCCCCGGTGCCAACTTCCGTGAGCAGGCCGCTGGTGTCGCCGCAATTCCCGGAACGCCTCATCGATGGCTACCGCGCTTTCCTCGACGACCGCTTTCCGCGCGAGCAGTTGCGTTTCGAGCAGCTTGCGGCCGAGGGCCAAAAACCGCGCATCATGGTGATCGGGTGCTGCGACAGCCGCGTATCGCCCGAGGTCATCTTCGATGCCGCGCCGGGCGAGATGTTCGTGATGCGCAATGTGGCCAACCTCGTGCCGCCCTATTCGCCGGACGAAGGTCTGCACGGCGTGTCAGCCGCGCTGGAATTTGCCGTCCAGTCCTTGCGGGTGGAGCACATCGTCGTGCTGGGCCACGGGCGTTGCGGCGGCATCCGCGCCTTTGCCGATGACGGGGCCGAGCCGCTTTCTCCCGGCGATTTCATCGGCAAATGGGTGAGCCTCGTGGGCCACGCCGCCGCAAGAGTTGGCGGGCGCGGCAAGGGCGAGGCGCTGCCGGTTTACGTGGAGCGGCTGGCGCTGGCCTCGATCGAGCAATCGCTGGCGAACCTCAGGGCATTTCCCTGTGTGCGGACGCTTGAAGATCGGGGCAAACTCGGCTTGCACGGCGCCTATTTCGATGTCGCCACCGGCGTCCTGATGAAGCTCGACCCGGTCTCGCTGCGTTTCGTGCCGGCGGTTGCCGTGATGCCGGAGCGCATCAGGATGATCCGCGCGGTGTCGGTCGAGCCGTGACGGCACATACACGCCGGCGCACCTCTTGAGTCTGCGCCATGGCCCGTGCAATGAGGCGGCATGACACGCATGTCCCGCCCGCCTGCCCTGACCCGCCGCGCCGCTTTGGGCGGCCTGCTTGCAGCCCCGCTGGCAATGCCTGCGCTGGCGCAGCAGCGCCAGTCCCAGCGCCCTTCGAATGGCCGTGACACTCCTGCCACGCAGCCCGAAGTCGCGGCAGGGCCGCGCGAGATCAGGCATAGTCTGAACCTTGCACCGATGAAGGCACGGCTGCGGCCCACCCCGCCCGTTGATTTCGATGTCTGGGGAGCCGATGGCGCGACCCCGGCCAGGCCGCTGCGCATCAGGCTTGGCGACACGGCGCTGGTGAGCGTGAACAACCGGACCGACATGCCGCTGGCGCTGCACTGGCAGGGCGTGCGCGGTTCAGCTGCGATGGACGGCGTCGGAGGGTTCTCGCAAGACCCGATCATGCCCGGCAGCTCGTTTGAATACAGGCTGACGCCGCCTGATGCGGGCACATGCTTCTGGCGGCCCATGCTGCTCGGCTCATCAGGGCCGGCACAGGACCGGGGCCTGTTCGGCGCGCTGGTGGTGGAAGAAACCATGCCGCCGCCGGTCGATCTTGACGTGGTGGTGATCGTCGATGACTGGCTGCTGACCGACGACAACAAGGTTGCGGGCTTCGAACGCGGCCCGTCACATGCCGCGGCAGGCAGGCTGGGAAGCTGGATAACGGTCAATGGCCGCTCGGCGCCGGAGCGGATCCCGGTGGCGCAGGGCGCACGGGTGCGGCTGAGGCTGATCTCGGCCTGCAACGCCCGCATCATGCGGCTTCGCTTCGATGGCATGCGCCCTTACGTGATCGCGGTCGATGGCCAGCCGACGGACAGTTTCGAGCCCTTGCGCGCGGCGCTGCCCTTCGCACCCGGAAGCCGCTATGATCTTCTGATCGACGTGCCGAACGAGGCCGCGTCCGTGGGCTCCGTCGTGGCACAACTGGGCGGCGGCGTGCCTCTGGTCATGCTGAGCGCCAGTGACAGGCCCATTGGACGCCCTCCCCTGCCGCCGATCGGACCGATCCAGGAAAACAGGCTGCTGCCGGCAGCCGTGCGGCTGCAGGACGCCTACCGCGCGGAGATGACCATCGAAGGCGGCGCGAAGGCTGGCCCGGACGGCAAGATCGATCTTTCAGGCGTCGACAATGACCGGCCCTGGCTGGTGAATGGCGCGCCTGGCAGCACGGGTGCCAAGCCATTGTTCAGCGTTCCGCGCGGCAAGCCAGTGGTGCTGGCCATCAGCAACAAGACCATCTGGACGCAGGTGATCCACCTGCATGGCCACACGTCCCGGCTTCTGCACCCGCTGGATGACGGCTGGGAGCCCTACTGGACCGACAACGCGCAAATACCGGAAGGCAAGACCCTGCGCTTTGCCTTTCGCGCCGACAACCCCGGCAAATGGCTGATCTCGTCAGGCGTGGTCGAGCGCTTCGATGCAGGGCTGTGGGCCTGGTTCGAGGTGACCTGAACCCTCACGGTCGGAGCGTGGCCGCCTGACGCTACTTCATCTCGGCAGGCGGATACACCAGCAGGACAAGATGTGCGGTCCGCCCCCGCCACCACAGGTGGGAGCGGGTCAAGGCAATCTGGTAATGGAAGGTTTCTGCTCCGAGCATATCATTCGCTCGCTGGAAGCAATCGGCATCCGTTGCCGTGCAGAGCACAGCGATTCCCTCTCGCGACACCCGGTCAAGGCTCGCCCAGGGCGCACTTGCAATCGACAGATCGGTGAACTCGGATACCTGACCGGGCAGATAAAATGCCAGCGCGTTGGCATAGGGCCAGGAACCCGCGACAAGCCGCAAGGGTGCGCCGGTGGCTTCGGACCAGAGAGCACCCACCTCGCGCGCTGCTTCCAACCTTGGTTGGTCGGCTCCGTCCTGTGGACCGGCGAACCGCAACGCCCCGATCACTGGTGACAGGCCAAGGGCAATTGCCATCAAGGCGAACACGATTTTCTTCAGCAAGCGCGTGGCACCGGGTTTCAGCACCACTGATGGCGTCATCAACCAGATCACCGATGTGAGCGGGATGATGCCGATCGCATAATTGCTGTCGAGCCTCACACCGGAAAACAGGGCGATCAACGCGGCAATCAGCGGTGGAAGAATGGTCAGAAGCAGGAGGTGACGCTGTCCGGGGCCGCCTGATCTCCAGCTCAGGGCATCGGCAAGGGTCGCTATCGGCCTTTCGACCAGCGCGAGGAAGACGAGCAGCATCACCGAATGAAACGCCACGATGGCGCCAAGAAATATTACGACACGGCGGACGATCACGGACCAATCATGGCGCAGCAGGCCCGACACGTAGCCCAGCGGAGGAGCATCATGCACAAACAGCCAGGCCAGATGCGGACTGACCAGCAGCAGGCAGATTCCGGCTGAAAGCCATGGCAGCGGGTTGCGCAGAATCAGCCGTAGCCTCGCATCTGCCAGTGTGAGCGCCACGAACGTCGCGAGAAGCACACCGAAAAAGTATTTCGACAAAAGCCCGCAGGCGCAGATGACACCAAGCGCGATGGCCATGCTGACCTTCCGCTCTTCGACCAGCCTCAGGTAAAAGTAGATCGCAAACGGCCAGATGGAGAGAAAGACGCTGTTGGCGTTGAATTTGAACGCCAGAAAATGAAAAACCGGCAGGAACTGCAGCAGGAGCAGCGCAACAAGCCGCTTGTCGCCCGTCAGGAAGCGGCCACCCACGAGCCAGACACCCCACAGGCCAACCGCGCTGTTGACCATGGACAGCATGTAAAAGGTCCAGTCCGCCCGGGGGAGGACCATGAACCACAACCCGGCGACATGCGACCAGAAAGGCGGGTGCTTGTAATAGCCAAGCTGGAACTCGCGGCCCCATACGTAAGCCTCGGCCATGTCGTGATGTATGCTGCCGGGAAACAGGCTGATCGTTGCGTAAAGGGTCCAGAGAGCCACATGAAGCACAAGCCAGAAACCGACCGTGTCAGTTACATCCCGTTTTTGCGCAAAAACCCTGGATGTTGAAACGCTGAGATCAACCATGAACGTTCTATGAAATATGATTTTGAGATATAGTTCACTTGTCTCAAAAAATGTTACACTTCGCCGTCTCGCATAGGCGAGAATTCTTTAAAAATCGAGTAGAATTTTGCGAAATGACGCTGCGCCTTTTTGACGCCATAAATTGATCTGCATGTTGCCCGTTTTGCGCAGTCACGGCGTCGCAACGCTGGGAGTTTCAATCCGCGCGCTGTGTGTCCGGATGCGGAGCCAAGTAAAGCCAGGCCGGTGTGTGATTATCTGAACCGCGACAGCAGCCGCATGAAGACAGCAACGCCGACGCCGAAGGCAAGGCCGATGAGAGCGCCACGCCACATGTTCTGCGGGTTGAAGCCAAACAGGATATTACCGCCCTTGATGAGCGGCACCAGAATCCCGTTGCCCAGCAACCATGGGCCGAGCAGGCCAAAGACCGCGCCGCGGGCTATGTCCGGGCTGACGGGGATACGCGAGCCGACGGCAGCGTAACCAACGCCCCAGAGGCCGCCCCAGAACATGCTGTTGATGAGGGCCGGTACGGAGAACGGACCCACTGCGCGGAATGACCAGGGGAAATTCGGGATTTGCCCTATCAGATGCAAGATTAGGATCATCGACTGGTGGAACACAAGCACGGCGAGCGCGCCTGCGACGAAGCCCAAACCCAAATTTCTAACGTTCATTGTCGTAAGGCCCCCAGCAATCTTGCTGTGTGACTGTGGCCCGTCCTTAGCTTGCATGCAACAGCCCGAGCACTGTTCAAGAGGCCATCTGATGCCGCATGTCGCTCACAGGGTGACGTTTTCGGTTCGCACCGGCATCGAACGCTGATGCCCATTCATCCATAAGCACCCTGTCGGTTGTTTGCGTTCGATGACGGGTAGTCGCCAGCGCCATCGGGCTTTGGAAAATCATCCATCTCATAAATCAAAGGATAATCAGACGATGTAACCTCCAATACTTTTTTGTAAAAATCCTCGCCTTTTGATTTCGGCTTTGCCCATTTGACAGTTGTTGACGATGCAAGCGAAAGCTTTTCGACTTCAAGATATACCTTGTTGGGAGTATCCAACCCTCTAGGATTGAATCTACCTGTCCTAAGCGCAGCCGCTATCGCATTTGACGTATGCGTCGAGCATACTCCATCAGGACCATACAGATCGCCACCATCTTTACTGCCTTTGACGTAGCCGACGATCTTTGCAGAATCGACGCTTTTGGTAATGTCCTGAAAAATGATGGGCCGAAATGCGTTGTCCAAAACATACGTGCCCAAATTGGCTTCCTTCCAGCCAGATCCGGTTTTGATCCATCGTGCTCCGGCTGGAAAGACGACTGACACGGCTGCTTTCGTGACACTCGGAATCATGTTTTCGAAGGTGAAGACCGCTTCATCGACCGCCAGGGCAGAATGTCCAGGCATGCCCGGAACAGAGCTGCAAATGAACGTCAAAAGTTGGACTTTAGCCATGCGTCACACCCCCCCCGGTTCCCTTGGGTAATATATCGCGTCGGAACCCGCTGTCCAGCGTGAAGGACAATCTGTCGGGCGGAGGCATTTGCCATTTCAGGACACCCACAGGTTTTTGAACCTGACATGTCTTGGCTCGCGATGCGCAAAGCCATGCGTCGCGACCGTCGGGAGACTGCCTTATATTTAAGCATTGTGCTCATGATTTGATCATGGCAAGCAAAGGCTTTATGCAACTGCATCAGCGCTTCGTCTGGCTTGCCGTGCGACCGATGGTATGACAATCGTGCTCACCGAGCGCCTTCTGGCAGGAGCGGATCAAGATGAAGAAAATCGAAGCGATCATCAAACCTTTCAAACTCGACGAAGTGAAAGAAGCGTTGCAGGAGATCGGCCTGCAGGGCATCACCGTGATCGAAGCCAAGGGCTTTGGCCGCCAGAAGGGCCATACCGAGCTTTACCGTGGGGCAGAATATGTCGTGGATTTCCTGCCCAAGGTGAAGATCGAGATTGTCCTCAACGATGATCTGCTTGAAAAGGCCATCAACGCCATCAAGACCGCTGCCCAGACAGGCCGGATCGGAGATGGCAAGATATTTGTATCTACGGTTGAGGAAGCGATCCGCATCCGCACCGGCGAGACGGGAGCGGATGCTATCTGAAACATCCCGCAAGGGCTGAATTCACGACCGGCATAATCGAGCCCACCACCCGAAGCCCATCCGGGCGTCACCCTGAAACTGGTAAGTTGAGGAAACACCGATGAAGACCGCCAAGGACGTCCTCAAGGCGATCAAGGACAACGACGTCAAGTATGTTGATTTTCGTTTCACTGATCCGCGCGGCAAGTGGCAGCATGTCACGTTCGATGTGTCGATGATCGATGAAGAGATCTTCGCCGAAGGCACCATGTTTGATGGCTCATCGATTGCTGGCTGGAAGGCCATCAACGAGTCCGACATGATCCTGATGCCCGATCCGAGCACGGCCACGATGGACCCGTTCTTCTCGGCCTCGACCATGTCGATCGTCTGCGACATCCTTGAGCCGTCCACCGGCGAACCCTACAGCCGCGACCCGCGCGGCATTGCCAAGAAGGCCGAAGCGTACCTCAAGTCGACCGGGATTGGCGACACGATCTACATCGGCCCAGAAGCTGAATTCTTCATCTTCGACGATGTGAAATTCGCGGCTGACCCCTACAACACCGGCTTCAAGCTCGACAACGTCGAACTGCCGACCAACGGCATGACCGACTACGAAGGCGGCAACCTCGGGCACCGCATCCAGACCAAGGGCGGTTACTTCCCCGTTCCGCCGCTGGATTCCGCACAGGACATGCGCGGCGAAATGCTGGCGGCGATGGCAGCCATGGGTGTCACGGTCGAGAAGCATCACCACGAAGTCGCTTCCGCCCAGCACGAACTGGGCATGAAGTATGACACGCTGGTCAAGATGGGCGACCAGATGCAGATCTACAAGTATGCCATCCACAACGTGGCGCAGTCCTATGGCAAGTCGGCAACCTTCATGCCGAAGCCCGTGTTCGGCGACAACGGCTCGGGCATGCACGTCCACCAGTCGATCTGGAAAAACGGCAAGCCGATCATGGCCGGCAACAAGTATGCCGACCTGAGCCAGGAGTGCCTGTGGTACATCGGAGGCATCATCAAGCATGCCAAGGCTCTCAATGCCTTCACCAACCCGTCGACGAACTCCTACAAGCGTCTCGTCCCTGGTTATGAAGCGCCCGTGTTGCTGGCCTATTCCGCCCGCAACCGCTCGGCCTCCTGCCGTATTCCATGGACGCAGTCGCCAAAAGCCAAGCGGGTCGAAGTGCGCTTCCCCGATCCGATGGCCAACCCCTACCTTGCCTTCGCAGCCATGCTGATGGCAGGTCTCGACGGTATCCAGAACAAGATCGATCCAGGCCCGGCTATGGACAAGGATCTGTATGACCTGCCACCCAAGGAGCTGAAGAAGATCCCGACCGTGTGCGGCTCGCTCGACGAAGCGCTGGCCTGCCTCGACAAGGATCGCGGCTTCCTGAAGACGGGCGGCGTGTTCAACGATGACTTTATCGACTCGTTCATCGAGCTGAAGAAGGCAGAAGCGGACCGGTTCCGCATGACGCCTCACCCGCTTGAATTCGTGATGTATTACTCGCTGTGAGGTTTCGCACAGGGCGCACCTGCGCCCGGTGCTAGATCACGCCCGTGTTTCCTCCCGACCGTATACCGGTCTACCTTCAAGCCGGGGCAGTAATGCCCCGGTTTTTTTGTTTCGGCTCAGGCAGCGGCGCCGATCTGGTCAGTTCGGCCATAGACCTGAAGCAGGCGCGAGCAGTGCCGCCCGGAGGTGGACGGCTCTTGCCAGTAGCTTGAATACCCTGCCAAGCCCCATCGCCCGGCAGCATCGCCACTGGCTTCGCCAAGAGCCCTGGCCAGAAGATCCGCACGGCCCTGTCTCACATGGCGGCCTGTCTTGCCATCACTCACCCAGTCAGCCGCTCCCATCCTGTCACTCACGATGGCGGGAACGCCCATGGCCATGGCCTCCATGACTGTCATGGGGCCTGTCTCGAACCAAAGTGAGGGCGCAACGATGATGCGGGCCAGTGCGATTTCAGAATAAACCTCATCAGGCGCTACCCAGCCGCGCATCTCGGCTTGAGGATTGGCCAAGCGGATGTGCTCCGCCATCGGCCCATCGCCCACGAAGCGCACCGGCATCCCGGCCTCATGCGCGGCCTTTGCCAGAAGCACCACGCCTTTTTCTTCTGTCAGACGGCCGAGGAACAGCGCATGCCTGTTCTGGCCCACATCGACAGGGGCGCGCTTCTCCGCCTCCATCATGTTTTCGACCGTGACGTGACGGGCATGTGACGGGAGAAACGGCTCGGCGAAGCGGCGGGCGAAACCGGAGACGTGGATAAAGGTCAGATCACGGCAGGCAGCCAAAGCCCTGTCTGAACGCCATTGTCGCGCCACGCGCACGAGCTTGTGGGCGTAAGATGCGCGGTCGCAGTTGGTTCTGATGCAGGCCGCCCCCATCGGGGTCTTGTCGCAGGGTTTGCTGACCGAAAAGTCAAAATAGCCACCCACGGGGCAAAACGAGAAATAATCGTGCATGGTGATGACGACAGGCAGGCCGCTCTCGCCGGCAGCGGCAATGGCTGCGGGGGAAAACGCCTTGGTCCATTGATGCAGATGGACCACGGTGCCATGGGGCTGGCGGACCAACAGTGCCGAAAGCCAGATCTGGGCCGAACCGTTCCAGATTCCCTGCCGCGCGGCAGCCAGCTTGCTGCCGACTTTCCAGACCTCCTCGACATCGAACATCTCGATGCTGATCAGGGAATGCCGCAGCCGCTCTGATACCGGCCCGATGGCGCAGGCAAAAACAACCGGCACGCCAGCCTCGGCCAATCCGCGCGCGCTTTCGATGGCAACTTTGGCGGCTCCGCCATTGACGCAGCCGAAATCGCTGACAATCACGACACGCATGTCCGCCTCCCGAACCAGATCAGAGGAGGCATCAATAGGTTGCGAATGTTGATTTAGGCTTACGCTTCAGGCGAGACCAAGGCTGACAAGGCCCGCGAACGCGGCAATGCCAGCAGCCCACCAGAGCCAGTTCGAAAGGTGGGATGGTCCTGCCGGGGTCGAGGCGACATCATCGAAAGCGAAGGCCTGCCCGGCCATTTCAGCTGCCCGCGACAGCCTCAGCGCGTGAAATTCGGTCATCCGCGAAGCCATGACGCTACCCTTCACCATTCCAAGTCCACGATGGATCGATAGGGTTAAAAAACGGCGAAGAGATGGAAAGATGTGTTCAAAGCTGGGACAAGGTGCGCGGGACTGAACCCGAGGATGTGCCTTGATGTTCTGCTGCGCGTCTTGGTGCGAGGCGCCATGATGGCGGAATGTCGCGCCTATATGTCATCTGGCTGTCATGCCAGATGAATTTAACCTCGTTCAGTGGCAGGATTACTGCACATCATTTCAGGGAGCCATTCATGTCTGACCATCTGAGCAAATCGCAGGCGGCGGAAGAATCCGAAAACACCGGCACCAACCTTTCGGCCAATCCGACCATGGGCGAAATGATTGCCGAGCGCTTCAACCGGCGCGACCTCCTCAAGGGTGTGCTGGCCGTGACGGCGATGTCGGCGACGGTCTCGCCGCTGGCCTTGGCCACCTCGCAGAAGGCGGCGGCGCAGGGTTCAAACACCACCCCCAGTTTCAATTTCAAGGAAGTGGCTGCCGGTTCAGACGAGCACATCTATGTGGCCGAAGGCTATGACGCCGATGTACTGATCCGCTGGGGGGACAAGGTGATGGCTGATGCGCCAGCCTTCGACCCGCAGACGCAATCCCCTGCCGCGCAGTCCCGCCAGTTCGGCTACAACAACGACTATCTCGGCTACATTCCCCTTGATGGTTCGCGCCGTGGTCTTCTCGTGGTCAACCACGAATACACCAACGAGGAACTGATGTTCCCCTCCCTGCCCGGTCGCCAGGATCTGCGCAATGTGCGCTTCAAGGACATGACCAGAGATCTTGCCGACACTGAAATGATGGCACATGGCGGCTCGGTGCTGGAAGTGGCGCGCGGCGCCAACGGCAAGTGGGCCGTGGTGGAGAACTCGCGCTTCGCCCGGCGCATCACGGCCGAAACCGAGATGGAGATGGCAGGCCCGGTGGCTGGGCATGACCGGGTGAAGACGAGTTATGATCCAGAGGGCCGCAAGGTGCGCGGCATGCTCAACAATTGCGCCGGTGCCACGACGCCATGGGGCACCTGGCTGACCTGCGAGGAGAATGTCAACGGCTATTTCTGGGGCGCGATGACGGACAGCCACCCCGAAGTCCGCAACTATCGCCGCATGGGCATTCCCGGCAACTGGTACAACTGGGGCCAATACCACGACCGCTTCGACATCGCGAAGGAGCCGAATGAAGCCAATCGCTTTGGATGGGTGGTTGAGATCGACCCGCGCGACCCGAACTCGACACCGAAGAAGCGCACGGCGATGGGCCGCTTCAAGCATGAGGGCGCCGCCAACATCGTCAACCGCGACGGACGTTTCGTGGTCTATCAGGGTGATGACGAGCGCTTCGACTATGTCTACAAGTTCGTCACCGAAGCGGCTGTCGATCGCGCAAGCCCTGCCAACAACCGCGATATCCTTGATCGCGGCACGCTGTTCGTGGCCCGCTACAATGCCGACGGAACAGGCGAGTGGCTGCCGCTCGTCCATGGTCAAGGTCCGCTGACGCCTGCAAACGGCTTCAACAGCCAGGCTGACGTGTTGATCGAGACCCGCCGCTCGGCCGATCTTCTCGGTGCCACAAAGATGGACCGCCCTGAAGACGTGGAGGCGAACCCGAAGACCAATATGGTCTACGTGATGCTGACCAACAACAGCCGACGCACAGCAGCGCAGGTTGACCCGGCCAACCCGCGCGCCGAAAACCGCTTCGGCCATATCGTCGAAATGATGCCGACGGGCGGAGACCATGCCGCAACGACCTTCCGCTGGGAGGTGATGCTCCGGTGTGGCGATCCCTCCATCGCGGCTGTCGGCGCGACCTTCAACCCGAACACAACCAAGGATGGCTGGTTCGGCATGCCGGACAATTGCGCCGTGGATGCGGATGGCCGCCTCTGGATCGCCACGGATGGCAACATGCCCTCCAAGACAGGCCGTGCGGACGGTGTCTGGGCTCTGGAAACAGAAGGGGCTGCGCGGGGAACGTCCAAGCTGTTCTTCCGCTGCCCGAACGGTGCGGAACTGTGCGGGCCGGAAATGACGCCTGACATGGAGACATTCTTCGTCGCCATCCAGCACCCCGGCGAGGCTGATGACGAGGATCCAAACGCGAAGGCGGTAACATTCAGCACGCCGACGACGCGCTGGCCGGATTTCAAGGACGGGATACCCCCCCGACCATCGGTGGTGGCCATCACCAAACGGGGTGGCGGCAAGATCGCGGTTTGATCATGTTCAGGCCGGATCATTGTCATGATGACGCCATGAAGCGTGCTTAACGCTTCGTTAACGATTTCAGGAGATGATTCTGGAATAAAGCAGAGTGGTCGCGCGGATGTACCGCGATCCCTGCCTTAGGACGGGTGGCCTTCAAGCCGCCCGTTTCGTTTTTCAGGCTGGTGAAACCTGCAAGACGCGCCATGCCTGAACGAAGGCGTCCGCGCGCGTCCGGATTTCGTCAGGCGGCAAACCCGGCTTGTAGAGGCTTGAACCGATGCCGAAGCCCGAGGCACCTGCGACTGCATAGACCTTCATGGTATCGGCTGAAATGCCGCCGACAGGCACCATGCGCGTCATGGCGGGAAACACGGCGCGCATGGCCTTGATCACCGGTGGCGTGACCAGTTCGCCTGGAAACAGCTTGAGCATATCCGCTCCGGCCTTCAGCGCGGCGAACCCTTCGCTTGGCGTCGCGATGCCCGGTGCGGAGAT
>JANMHN010000184.1:0-21607 GCA_031375185.1 Allobosea sp.
AGGCGTGGAAGGGTGGCCAGAGCCGCGAAGCCTGGCTGCAGGCCGGAAAGCCCGCAACGCCGGGCCGCCTGAATGATCTGCGCCACATCATCTACAAGAGCGCGGATGCGCCGTGGCGGCGTGCGCGCAAGAATCTGGGCCAGATGATGCGCGAGGGCTTGCTCAAGGAAAACATCGACGGCGAAGCGCTGGACTGGGCTCACAAGCGCCTGCTGGCCCGGCCCGAACAGCGCAAGATCCTGATGGTGATCTCGGATGGTGCGCCGGTGGATGACTCGACCCTGTCGGTCAATGCCGGCAACTATCTGGAGAAGCACCTGCGCCACATCATCGGCGAGATCGAGAACCGTTCGCCGGTCGAACTCATCGCCATCGGCATCGGCCATGACGTCACACGCTACTACAAGCGGGCCGTGACCATCGTCGATGCCGAGGAGCTTGGTGGCGTGATGACCGAGAAGTTGGCCGAATTGTTCGAAGACAACCAGGCAGGTGCTATGCGTGGCTCTTCCCGCGTCTCGAAGCGGCTGCAGTGACGGAACGTCAGTGAGACTGTCGCGGCGCAGCGTGCTTCTGGCAGGGCTTGGGGCCAGTGCCGCGCTGGCCGATGCCCATGCGCAGCAGGCCCAGCAACACAGCCCGGAGATCGAGCCGCTTAGGATCAGGGCGCGTCCGATTACGTCGTTTCAGCCGTCCGATCCGGCGCGCGCCCGGTTTGGTGCGCTGCTCTTCCGCAGCGGGCTTGTCCTGACAGCTCCGGACAAGGCCTTCGGCGGCTTTTCCGGCCTCTGGCGTTCGGCAGACGGCAAGAGCCTGGTGTCCATCACTGATCGCGCCCACTGGCTGTCCGCTGACCTGACCTATGACAGGGGCATGTTGTCCGGGCTGGAAAATGCCGTGCTGGCTCCGATGCTGAACGGGGCGGGGCGACCCATGTCGCGCACGCGCTCCTTCGACACCGAAGCGCTGTGCATCGATGACGGCGTGGCCTATGTCGGCATCGAGCGCACGCACGAGATCATGCGCTTCGACTGGGCGCGGCGCGGCGTGATGAGCCGCGCCGTCTCCGTGCCCGTGCCGCCGGAGGTCAAGCGTCTTCCCTCCAACCGCAGCCTTGAGGCCATCGGTGTCGCCCCGCCCTCAAGTCCTGTCGCTGGTGCGATCATCGCGCTGGCCGAGCGTTCGGGCGCGGAGGACGAGCCGACCGCAGGTTTCATCATTGGCGGGCCAAGGCCCGGCCTCGTGAAATACCGGCGCAGGGATGGCTATGACGTCACCGACCTGGCGTTCCTGCCCGGCGGCGACATGCTGGTGCTTGAGCGATGGTACAGGCCGTGGCGGGGGGTGGGCCTGCGCATCAGGCGGGTGCCTGGCGCATCCATCATCCCTGATGCCGTGCTGGATGGACCTGTGCTGATCGAGGCCGACCTGGCGCAGGAGATCGACAACATGGAAGGGATGGCCGTGCATCTCGACAGGGGCCGCACCATCCTCACGCTGATCTCGGACGACAACTTCTCGGGATTGCAGCGGACGCTTCTGCTGGAGTTCGAGTTGATGGCATAAAAAAAGCGGCCCGAAGGCCGCTTTCCGAACCAAGCTGAGACGTGCGCTCAGGCGACAGGCGCTGTGGCCGCAGCCAGCTTCTTCTGGACATCGCGCTTGAGCGACAGCGCACCAGTGGACAACTCGTCATTGCTTGCCTTGATCAGGAAAGCATCAAGGCCGCCACGGTGATCGACCGAGCGCAGCGCATTGGCCGAAATCCGCAGGCGGACCGAACGACCGAGCGCATCGGAGGTCAGCGTGACCTTCACGAGGTTTGGCAAGAACCGGGTCTTGGTCTTGATGTTGGAGTGGCTGACCAGATTGCCAACCTGCACACCCTTGCCAGTCAATTCGCAGCGACGCGACATATTCGTCATCCTTCATTGTCGTCATGGCCCTTGAAACAAAACTGCCGACGCGCACACGCATCGGCCAGCAAGAGCCAGATCTTCTTCAACGTTGGGCGGTCTATGGCGTAACCGGGCTGTGACGTCAAGAACCTTCAGCCTGATCACGCCACCGGGCATGCTGATCTTGCGGGCTGATGTCCTGCCGTTATGTCCATGCTAAGACGCAATGGTGAGGAACGATTAACCATGTGCCGTGCTATTGTCCGAATCGTGCCGCATGAACCCATACGCCGTGAGCGCACAACATCCCGGAGTCAGTCGATGCGTGGCGTCAACATCATGCTTGTCTCGATGGCGGCGCTGTCCGCTGGCCTTTCCGCCCTTCTTGTGTGCGCGCCACCGGCACTGGCCCAGACATCTGGCCGTGCCGCAATGCCGACATTGCCAGGAAACTGGCAGGCCACCTACGGGGTGTCGCTGATCGGTCTGCCGATCGGCACCGCGCAGGTCAATGCGGCGCTTGATCCATCGAAATACAAGATCGACATCCAGGCCAGGCTGACCGGCCTTGCGGGCATGGTGACAGGCGGACGCGGTGCTGGCGCCGCGACCGGGGGCATCAGCCAGGGCAAACCCGCATCGGCGGGCTACTCGGCTTCCGGCTCGAACGGCAAGGAAGCGCGCACCGTGCGCATGGCTGTGAGCAGCGGAACCGCCACGGCGGTGGAGATCGATCCGCCCATCGAGAAGAAACCAGATGCCATTCCTCTGGTCGATGCCCACAGGCGCGGCATCATTGATCCCGTGTCGGCTTTGCTGATGCCAGTTGCCGCTGGTCAGGATCCGTCATCGGCTGCGGCCTGCAACCGCTCCATCCAGATTTTCGACGGCAATGCGCGTTACGACATCAACTTGAGCTATGCAGGCACGCGCACCGTGTCCGGCAATGGCTATGAAGGCCCCGTGGCCATCTGCAATGCGCGTTATGTACCGATCGCAGGGCACCGGAATGGCAAGGCGACAAAATACATGGCTGAAAACCAGGATATCCAGGCCTGGCTGGCGCCTGTTGCCGGAACAGCGCTTGTCGCGCCCTATCGTATCGCTGTGCGCAGCGAGATTGGCATGGTGGTGATCGAGGCCACGCGTTTCCAGACCTCGGCCCGCACAGATGAGCCCGCACAAGTGGCCTTGCCGCGCGCACAGCGCGCAACTGCCCGATAAGCACTGCCCGATAAGCACTGCCCCATAAGGATTGCCCGATGAGGATTGCCGGGGCATCCGCAAGGGTGCCGTGAACAAAACCTGATTCCGGACAGGACAGCGATTCGGGCCGGTTTCGTTCCGTGCCTGTTCCGTGCCTGCAGAACCGGGCATGCAAGTCAGGCCCTGATCACAACGTGCATACACAGGTCATCCCGCATAATCCGGGTTGCACCGGTGACGCTGGCATGGTGAATGACGGCGAAATGCCAATGAGGTCTCTCTCCCCCCAAGTCCGCACCCGTGGCGTCACGGCGGTGCTTGGCCCCACCAACACTGGCAAGACGCACTATGCGCTTGAGCGGATGACGGCCCATGCCACCGGCATGATAGGCCTGCCGCTTCGGCTGCTGGCGCGCGAGGTGTATGGCAAGCTTGTTGCCAAGGTCGGTGTGCAATCGGTGGCGCTCGTCACCGGCGAAGAGAAGATCAAGCCGGAAAGGCCGCGGTTCTGGGTTTCCACCGTCGAGGCCATGCCGCGTGACGTGACCGTGGACTTTGTCGCGGTCGACGAAGTCCAGCTCGCTGCCGATTACGATCGGGGCCATGTCTTCACCGACAGGCTGCTCAATCAGCGTGGCCGCTACGAGACCCTGCTGATCGGTGCCGGCACCATGCGCCCGCTGATCGAACAGCTCATGCCGGGCGTCAACGTGGTAACGCGGCCAAGACTGTCCCAGCTCACGTTCGCGGGCGAAAAGAAACTCACCCGAATCGCGCCCCGCACGGCCATCGTCGCGTTCTCGGCCGACGAGGTCTACGCTGTCGCTGAATTGATCCGGCGGCAGAAGGGCGGGGCCGCGGTCGTCATGGGTTCGCTCAGCCCGCGCACCCGCAACGCCCAGGTCGAACTCTTCCAGAATGGCGATGTCGATTATCTGGTGGCGACCGACGCCATCGGCATGGGGCTGAACCTCGATGTCGAGCAGGTGGCTTTCGCCTCTGACCGCAAGTTCGACGGCCACCGTTTCAGGCGGCTTTATCCGGCGGAATTCGGGCAGATTGCAGGACGGGCCGGCCGCAACATGCGCGATGGCCTGTTCGGCTCGACAGGGCGCTGCCCTGCTTTCGATCCGGAGCTTGTGGAGGCCATCGAAAATCACAGGTTCGATGCCGTGCGGCACTTGCAATGGCGCAATCCCGACCTTGATTTCCGCTCCCTGAATGCTCTGAAAGCATCGCTCGCCATCCAGCCTGACGAGGCTGGGCTGACCAAGGCTGCCGCCGCCGATGACGAGATCGCGCTCGACATCGTCTCGGCCGATCCCGAGCTTCGCAATCTTGCGAATGGGCGCGTCCCGGTTGAAACCCTGTGGGAAGCCTGCCAGGTTCCGGATTACCGCAAGGTGTCACCGACCATCCACGCGGAGCTTGTGTCCACACTCTATCGGTTCCTGATGGACAGGAAACGCATTCCTGCAGACTGGTTCAAGCGGCAGATCGCCGTGCTGGACCGGACCGATGGCGACATCGACACGCTGTCAAACCGCATTGCGCAGATCCGGACCTGGACATTCGTGGCCAACAGGCCTGACTGGTTGCCTGATCCAGAGCATTGGCAGGGCGTGACGCGTCAGGTAGAGGACAAGTTATCCGATGCTCTGCACGAGCGTCTGGCGGCCCGTTTCGTGGACCGCAGAACATCCGTGCTGATGCGGCGATTGCGGGAGAACACCATGCTCGAGGCACAGGTCACCACCACGGGTGACGTTCTGGTCGAAGGCCAACATGTCGGCAGCCTGTCCGGCTTCAGCTTCATCCCTGATGCGAATGCAACGGGGCCCGAAGCGAAGGCGCTGAACGCGGCTGCCCAGAAATCGCTCGTGAGCGAACTGGAGGCGCGCGCGGCAAAGCTCTCGCTTGCGCCGGACGAAGCCTTCGTTCTGGCCAATGACGGCCTTCTGCGCTGGGTCGGTGAGCCTGTCGCGCGGCTTGCCGCCGGAGAGAAGGTGCTCAGCCCGCGCATCCGAATCATGGCCGACGAGAACCTGGCAGGAGCGGCTCGCGAACAGGTCGAGCAGCGGCTTGAACTCTGGCTGAAGGCGCATTTGACCCGGCATCTGGGCACACTGATGATCCTCGAGGATGCGCCCGATCTGACAGGCATGGCGCGCGGCATCGCGTTCCAGATTGCGGAGTCACTTGGCGTGCTTGACCGCGCAAAGGTCGCCAACGACGTGAAGGCTCTGGAGCAGGACGCCCGTGCCGCCTTGCGCAAGTATGGCGTGCGCTTTGGCGCCTATCACCTGTATCTGCCGCTTCTGCTCAAGCCTGCGCCGCGCGCCCTGGCCTCGCAACTGTGGGCTCTGAAGCATGGCGGTCTGGACCAAAAGGGCCGCGACGACATTGCCCACCTGGCCATGTCAGGCCGCACCTCGATCCCTGCCGACAAGGATGTCTCGCGCGAATTGTACCGCGCGGCGGGCTTTCATGTTGCTGGCGAGAGGGCCTTGCGCGTGGATATCCTGGAACGTCTTGCTGACCTCATTCGCCCCGCGATCGCCTATCGTCCGGGCGTGACGTCGGGCGAGCCGCCTGCAGGTGCGGCTGACGGGGACGGTTTCGTGATCACGGGTGGCATGACCTCGCTGGTGGGCGCATCGGGGCCTGATTTTGCCAATGTGCTGCGTGCTCTTGGCTATCAATCCGCCATGCGGCCCGGGCCTGCCATCACAGTGCCGCTGCTAATGCCGGCGCCGATGGCGCCTGTCGTTGCGGCGTCCGTGACCGGGATGGAACCCGAACCGTCACCTGTTACGGACGAACCTGCACTCGAACCGGAGGCGCAGGTTCTGGTCGAGGCGCAGGTTCTGGTCGAGGTGCAAGGCGAGGCCGAGCTACAAGCTGCTGAAGCGGACCATGCCGACACTGCGGTTGAAGCCGTAAGCGAAATTGTCGCCGATGCGGGAGACCCAACCGTTAGCGACGAGGCCAGCGCTGCCGCCGCGCCGGGTGCGGAAGCTGCCGATGCGCCTGACGCGGCCCCTGCGAGCGATCAGGACATGGCTGCTCAGGCCGTGCCGGTCGTGGTTGCGGAGATAGAGGTCTGGCGGCCCCATCGCCAGCATCACCGTGACCATCGCGGTCCTCGCTCGGCACACAACAGGGGTGAAGGCCGTGGCCGTGGTCCGGCCGGCGAGACAGCCGAAGGGGCTCCACGCCGGCACCGCGGCAGAGGCCCCCAGCCTGTGGTGGCGGGAGAGGCCGGTGCCGCCGACGGCGCCGCACCACCTCGCCCTGATCGTGGTCCTGATCGTGCCAACCGCTTTCGTCCAGGCGCCGGTCCACGCAAGGAGCGCAGTGGCGAAGGCGCAATCGTCTATACACGGCCCGAGGGACTACCTGATGTGCGCCCCGAGCGGACGCCGCGTGGCAAGCCGTCCGGTGAGCGTGGCAAGGGCCGCGAGCGTGAGGAAGACGGCCCGCGCAAGGCATTCGGCGGCGGTCGTGATCAGAGAGGGCCACGGCCTGACCAACGCTTCGATGGTCGGCCAGCACGGGATGAAATCCGCGCGCCGCGACCGGAACGCGTGGCTGATCCTGATTCGCCGTTTGCCAAACTGGCCGCTCTCAAGGCCAAGCTGGAAGGCGAACGCAAAGGCTGATCCCAAGGGTTGATCAATCTCAACATGCGCGACGACCGGCAGCGGCTTGACAAGTGGATCTGGTTCGCGCGTTTCGCACGCACCAGATCTGCTGCCCAGGAACTGGTCGAGGCCGGGCGCGTCCGCATCGGCGGGCGGCGAGTCACCTCACCTTCACACGCTGTCAAACTGGGTGACGTGCTGACCGTGGCTGCCCCGCACCAGACAGTCGTGATCAAGGTGACTGGACTTGGCGAGCGGCGCGGCGATGCGGACAGCGTTGCGCATCTTTACGACCCGGTCGGGTGAGCGCCATTCGTCACACGGTCTTGAACGGCAACGCGCAGCGGGGTAGACGACATGAGACGCAAAAGGCCTTGTCGGTCTTGCGAGGAAAGCCAATGACCTACGTCGTCACTGAAAATTGCATCAAGTGCAAATATATGGATTGCGTCGAAGTGTGCCCTGTCGACTGTTTCTACGAGGGTGAAAACATGCTCGTCATCCACCCGGATGAGTGCATCGACTGCGGTGTCTGCGAGCCTGAATGCCCTGCCGAGGCGATCAAGCCGGATACCGAACCCGGCCTTGAGCAATGGCTGAAACTGAATGTCGATTACGCGAAGGCGTGGCCCAACATCACCCGCAAGAAGGACGCGCCGGAAGATGCCAAGTCCTATGACGGCAAGCCCGGCAAGCTGGAAGCCTACTTCTCGCCCGAGCCTGGTGAGGGTGACTGAGCAGGTTTTAGGCTTGCCATGATGGGACGGACACTGCCCCGCCTTGTTAACCATGCCGGGCATGCCATGGTTAACAAATCGCTTAACCTTTGAAGTCCGGCAAAATTTGTGGTATGCAGGGCACACAGTCGAATTGTGCAGCCAAACGCCCGAAAGACCGGGTTTTCATGACAGGTTGTCGTTGCCGGAGATCGTGACATGTCACGGTCATCGGCTTTGATGTGGCATGAAGGTGCGGTTTCCATCTTTGTCTGGAGACCAGGCATGTGTTCAGTCGCATGCAGGGTCGGTGTGTGGTTCAGGCCGGTAGGCATGAACATGACTTTGTTTTGTCTGCATGATGCAGGCCGACAGGAGATCGTTTCCAGATGACCGCAATCAAGAAGAGCACGACGCGCCAGGGTTTCAGGACAGGCGAATTTGTTGTTTATCCAGCCCATGGCGTCGGTCAGATCACGGCCATCGAAGAACAGGAAGTTGCCGGTTTCAAGCTCGAACTTTTTGTCGTCAGTTTCGCCAAGGACAAGATGACGCTGCGCGTGCCGACCGCCAAGGCGGCCACGGTGGGAATGCGCAAACTGGCCGATGAGGCAACCGTGACCAGAGCGCTCGAGACCCTGACGGGCCGGGCCCGTGTCAAGCGCACCATGTGGTCGCGCCGTGCGCAGGAATACGAGGCCAAGATCAATTCCGGCGACATCATCGCCATCTCTGAGGTCGTGCGTGATCTTCACCGCTCCGAAGCCCAACCGGAGCAGTCCTACTCCGAGCGCCAGCTTTATGAGGCTGCCCTTGACCGGATGGTGCGGGAACTGGCCGCTGTCGATGATGTGACAGACACAGAAGCCCTCAAGAAGATCGAGGGCCAGCTTGCCAAGTCGCCGCGCCGCGCCGCCAAGGGTGCCGAAGAGACCGATCCGGAAGAGACGCAGGACGAAGCCGAAGCTGCCTGATCCACAGGGCCGCCGCGAGGAACCAGCCCGGTGCGCAAGCACCGGGCTTTTTCATGTGATGGCCCAGGACGTGCGACGCAAGATTCCAGGATCGGGAGGTGAGCACCAGGAAACCTGAATCAAATATTAACAGGAGTGATCCAGCAGTCCTCCGGCTCCGTAGATATACCTAGAGTAGCAGGATGCAGTCATGAGTGACGTTTCCGGGGTCCAGCGAAGTTTCGTCAAGGCGGCCATGAACGCGCCGTTTCTTGAGCGTGGCGAGGAGCGTGACCTTGCCGTCCGCTGGAAGGACAACGGGGACGAACAGGCCCTGCATTGCCTGGCTGCCTCCCACATGCGCCTCGTGATCGCGCTCGCTGCACGCTTCAGGCATTATGGGCTGTCGATGCCCGACATGATCCAGGAAGGCCACGTGGGCCTGCTTGAGGCCGCCGCGCGCTTCGAGCCGGACCGGGAGGTCAGGTTTTCAACCTATGCCACCTGGTGGATCAGGGCCTCCATCCAGGACTACATCCTGCGAAACTGGTCGATCGTGCGCGGGGGCACAAGCTCTGCCCAGAAAGCTCTGTTCTTCAACCTGCGCAGGCTCAGGGCCAGGCTGACCCGAAATGGCGACGAGGTGATCAGCGACAAGGTCCATCAGGACATCGCCACGACTCTCGGGGTTTCCAAAGCGGATGTCGCCACCATGGATGCCCGCTTGTCCGGACCGGACGTGTCGCTGAATGCGCCCTTGTCAGACGATGACGATGGCCCTGGTGTGCAGCGGATGGATCTCATGCCCGATACCAGCCCTTTGCAGGACGAGGTTGTCGGAGACAGCATTGACAGTGAAAGGCGCGTGAAATGGCTCAGGGCCGCGCTTGCGGTCCTGTCGGATCGCGAAATGCAGATCCTGCGTGAACGCCGTCTCAATGAGGATCAGGCGACGCTTGAATCCCTGGGCGGGGCTCTTGGCATCTCGAAAGAACGCGTGCGCCAGATTGAGAACAGGGCGCTCGAGAAACTGAAGAGAGCGCTGCTCGAGCGCCACCCGAAGCCGGAAACCGTGCTGGTCTGAGTGCTGCCGACTGTGGCCTCATTCAGCAATGATCTTGTAGCGCTGGCCCGGCACGACCGGGGTGTTGCGGTCAAGTCCGTTAAGGATCAGGAACTGGTCGAGCGCCTTGCTGTCGCTGGCCATCTGCCCAGCCAGCGAGCCTGAGGTGTCCCCGGCAGATGCTGTCACGATCCTGATCCGCAAGGGCTTCACGGCGGCGGCCTCTCCGCTCGACAGTCGCCGGAAACTGGAGATGATCCCGCGGAAATTACGGTCAAGGTCGTTGTCGGGCCCTTTCGAGGCAAAGATGAACCGGTAGGTGCGCTGGTCGGACTGGATCGCGGCCAGGCGGAAATTCCAGTCCGTTCCCTTGCCGGATGTCAGCGCTGCAGGAAGGCCATCCACGGTCATGCTTTCGACGGGGCCGGGAATGACCCCCTCGATCCAGCCTGCACCGACATAGGCGTCGAGCGTCTGGTTGGCTTCGAGCTGGACCGAATCGAAGCGCATGGCCTTGGAGCCGTTGCCACCGACGCCCAGGACCGCGTCACGCGTGCTCTCGAGCGTGAGGCCTTCGGGCGCGGTGAAGCTGAGCCCAAGTGCAGGGTTGATATACTGGCGCCCGCGCACCGTGCCGTCTTTCGGTTCATCACCGAATGAGACGCCGTCCAGGGCGCTCAGCCAGATGTCGCGATCCACCACGCCAAGGCCTGGCGCCGCGATCTGACGTGCGGTGCCGAGCGTCAACTGGATGCGTTCGTTGGTGGACGGATGCGATGACAGGATGTCGAGCCCGCGCGTGTTGGCCCGTTCGCCCATCAGCATGGCGCGGTGGTTGGTGGTCCGGCCGAGGGATGCCAGGAAACGCGAGGCACCATATGGGTCAAAGCCGGCCGCGGCGATGGCCTTGACGGCGATCAGGTCTGCTTCAAGCTCCTGTTGCCGCGAAAAGCTGGCGATGGTGACTTTCGAGCGCGCCTGCACGGCGGCGCCTGCCAGCGGATCTTCAAGCACTTGTGCAACCACGCGCTGCACCAGATCCGACCTTTGCTGCAGTTCGGCCCTCTCGACCGCGTGGCGGGCCTGCACATGCGCGATCTCATGGGCGATCACAGCGGCAACTTCTGCCTTGTCATTGGCAAGGGCCAGCAGCCCCCTGGTGACGTAGAGCCGCCCGTTCGGCAGCGCGAAGGCGTTGACCACGGGGGAGTTGAGCAGCGTGACCTCATAGGAGAGGCCGGGCTGGCCGGATTTCGCGCCAAGTCTTGCGACAATCTCGTCGAGGATGCGCTTGGCGGCAGGCGCGCGGTACTCGCCTCCGAATGCGGCCATGAGACGCTGGTGCTCGCGCTGCGCCGCGCTGTCGAGGGCATTGCCGCCAGCGCCGACACTGGCGGGCCTGCGAGATGGCTCCGGAGGCAGGAAGACAGGGCGTTCGCCTGCGCAGCCAGCGAGAAGCATGACCACCAGGGCCAGCCCCGACCACCCCGCAGCCGCCGTTCTCATCGGTGTTGACGCCAGCTTCATGCAGACCCGATCAATCCACGATCTCGAGCGCGCTGGCATGGAGGACAAGCATGCGTGCAGGCCTTGCCTCACTGATCACACCGCGCACGCGTACAGCCTGCCCTTTGAAGCGCTCGCGTGTCCAGCCCTGACGTTCGAGGTCACGCCAGACGCCAAGGCCGATCTCGGCGCTGGCACCGGTTCCCCGCGCCCCGAAATTCAGATATGTGGCGCGGCGTGTCTGTCCGACATGGCTGACCCGTCCGTTCATCACGGCCATCTCTCCTGCCCGCACGACCACGTCTGCCCCGTTGTCCGCATCAAGCAAACCAAAGCGCCGATCCTTCCAGATGCCACGCCTTGCCTTGCGGGCCATGTCTTCTGCTTGAAGATACAGATTGCGGCAGTTTGGCGGCAATTCAGCTGGCCAGGTAACTGCAAAACCCGATTTCAGCAATTCCATGGCCAGATTTCTGCCATCAGCACCTGAGCCGAGGGTCAGCGAGACCGCGTGGCGGCTCCATCGGTCAGGCTTTTCCGCATCCTTGAGCCGATGCGGCACAACACCTGCCCAGGGCGACAGAAGGGCAGCCAGTGCATCCTCGTCACCGGCGGGAACGCGCAGCCGCAACCCTGGGAGGCGGCCCCGCGCGCCGTCAGCCAATGCCACGTCACCGTCTGTCGTGATGCCGTCAAGCCCAGCCTGGAGCGGTCCGGCAAGTGCCATCTCGCAGGACGAGGCAGGCAGGACAGCCCCGATGGCCAGCGCAAGGCTGATCGTGGCAAGGGCGGGCCAGCGCTTCATGTGCCCGTGATGAGCGAGTGGAGAAAGCGCAGGCAGACGAGCAGCAGAAACAGCCCGAAGGCGATTTCAAGTTTGCGGCGCGGCATCCTGTGCGACCAGCCTGCGCCGATGGGAGCTGTCCAGATGCTGGCAGGCACGATGCAGGCAAAGGCAATGAGCGAGACATAGCCCAGCGAGCCAGGCGGCAGGATGTCCATTTTCGGCCAGCCCGCAAAGATGAACCCGAGTGCGCCGGGAATGGCGATGATCACGCCAAGCCCCGCCGAGGTCGACACGGCCTGGTGGATGTTGCGGCCATACAGCATCATAAAAATGTTGGAGAGTTGGCCGCCGCCAATGCCCATCAGTGCCGACAAGGCACCGATCAGCAGGCCATAGGCGCGCATCACGAGTTTTGACGGCAAGGTGTCCGAGATTTTCCATGTGTCGTTGCCGAACAGGAGCCTCGCCGTGGAGATGGCGGCTACGACGACGAAGACGATCTTGAAAAGTCCAGCAGGCGCATAGCGCGCGACAAGGCTGCCAGCAATCACGCCCAGCAGGACCGGCACGGCCCACAGCTTCAGGATGTCATGCTCGACCATGCCCTTGGTCAGGTGCTTGCGGTAGGAACTGATGGCGGTGGGAATGATCGCCATCAGCGATGTGCCCACGCACAGTGGCATGCGCACTTCGGGCGCGACACCCACAAAGCCGAAAACCTCATAGAGCACAGGCACCATGACGGCGCCGCCGCCGACGCCGAACAGGCCGGCCAGCAGCCCCGTTGCCGCGCCCCCGGCCAGCAGGGCCAGCGCCATCAGCACGAATTCCAGAACAGTGGCGGACATGGGGATGAGCCTGACGCGGGAGTGGATGCGGGAGTGGATGACGGAACAGCCGCTTCTGGTTAGCCGGTCCGTGCCCCTGCCAGCAAGTGCGCTGCCGCAACAGCGTCATGCAGATGGCGTCGATCTCGATTCCGGCACTTCACGGGTGGGCAAATCATGCTAGACAGGCGGCGTTGTCCCGGTAGCTCAGCAGGATAGAGCAACGGTTTCCTAAACCGTAGGTCAGGGGTTCGAATCCCTTCCGGGACGCCATCGCTCCGCCTCGATGGTGTCGGTCAGTGCCCTTTCGGGCCACCGGCTTCCAGCGAGCGGCTCCAGCGCGACAGGGCAAAGCAGATCAGCCAGTAGATCGTGCCCGAAAACAGATAGGCTTCCATGTTCATGCCGACCCAGGCCGGGTCCGCGAACGAACTCTGCGCGATGCCGAGCAGATCGAGGATCGAGACGACCAGAACCAGCGTCGTGTTCTTGACCAGCGCGATGAACTCGTTGGTCATGGCCGGGAGCGAGATGCGCAAGGCCTGCGGCAGGATGATCAGGCCGGTCGTCTGCCAGTAGCCCAAGCCAAGAGCTGCCGCCGCCTCAGCCTGTCCCTTTGGCAGGGCCTGCAGCCCGCCACGCACGGCCTCTGCCATGTAGGCGGCGATGACAAGGCCAAGACCGACCACGGCGCGGGTGAGGCGGTCGACGCTGACATTCGCCGGCATGATCAGCGGTAGCAGCAGCGATGCCAGGAAAATAACCGCGATGATCGGCACGCCGCGCCAGAACTCGATGAAGATGACCGACAGCGTCCGGATCAGCGGAAGCCGTGACTGGCGGCCAAGGGCCAGCAGGATGCCGAGCGGAACAGCGATCAGCCCGGCATAGACCGCGATGAACAGGGTGAGCATCAGACCGCCCCATTGGCGGGTTTCGATGGCTGTCAGGCCGAAGCCGCCGCCGAGCAGCCAGATGCCGAGTGGCGGGAGGATGGCCAGCACCACAAGACCGAGGCGCAGGCGCGCCCGCCCCTTGAGAACGAACAGGGGTGCCAGCCCAAGCAACGCAACGATGCCGAGGAGATTGGGCCGCCAGCGCTCGACCGGCGGGTAGAACCCGTACATGAACTGGCCGAACCGGGCCTTGACAAACACCCAGCAGGCCCCGCCGGGGGCGCAGTCATTGCGGGTTTCGCCAACCCATGTCGCGTTGATCAAGGCCCAGCGCACCAGCGGCGCCAGCGCCCAGATGGTGAAGGCCATGAGCAGCAGCGTGATGGCCGACTGTGCAGGCGTGCTGAACAGCCGCTGCCGCCACAGGGCCATGGCATGTGAGCGGTGAGGTGTGGCCAGGTTCATCGTGTCACCAGGGCGATGCGGGCATTATACCAGTTCATCAGGCCCGAAACGATCAGCCCGAAGAACAGATAGACAGCCAGCGTCATGGCGATGATCTCGATGGCCTGTCCGGTGTTGTTCAGGGCCGAGCCCATGAACAGGCTGACGAGATCGGGATAGGCGATGGCGGCACCGAAGGACGAGTTCTTCAGCACGTTGAGATACTGGCTCGTCATGGGCGGGATCATCACGCGCATGGCTTGCGGGATGACCACGAAACGGAGAATCTGGCCCGGTTTCAGGCCAAGCGAAGCGGCTGCCTCACGCTGGCCCTTGGCCACCGCACTGATCCCGCCGCGCACGATCTCGGCAACGAAGCCGGCCGTGTAGGTGACGAGGGCCGCGAGAAGGGCGACGAACTCGGGAATGATGACGAAGCCGCCGCGCAGGTTGAAGCGGCCTGCCTGCGGCATGTCCCAGCCGGTGGCTCGCGTGGCCATTACAAGTGCAAGCACGGGCACGAGGCCGCACAGAACCAGCCCGATGGCGAGGACCGGTGTGTCCTGCCCCGTGGCGGCCTTGCGCGCTGCGGCCCGTCTCATCACAAGCCATTGCGCCAGGCCTGCGAGGAGGATCGCCGCCAGCGCCCAGCCGAACATGGTGCCGTCAACGGCTGACGGCACGGTCAGTCCACGGTTGTTGAGGAAGAGCGCGGAGAACAGGCTGATGCTGTCCCTGGGCGCGGGCAGGGCTGCGATCACGCCGAAATACCAGAACAGCACAAAGAACAGCAGAGGGATGTTGCGCACGAACTCGACATAGGCTCCGGCCACAGCGCCCAGCAGCCAGTGCGAAGACAGCCTGGCCAGGCCGATGACGAAACCCAGCAGCGTCGACAGGAGCATGGCGATGAGCGACACGAACAAGGTGTTGGCCACCCCTGCCCAGAACAGCGACCAGATCGTCCCCGAAGGCTGATAGCCGGTCAGCACGAACGGAACATCAATGCCCGATGAGCGCCACAGGAAGTCGAACCCCGACGCAATGCCGGCATTGACCATGTTCTGCGAGGCATTCCGCACGAAGAACACGGTCAGCCCGATCAGCCCTGCGCAGATTGCGACCTGCCAGAACAGGTCGCGGATCTTGGAATCATAGATCAGGCGGCGGAGCATGGCGGAAGGGTGTCCAGTTGGCAGTGCTTAAGGGACGCCAGAAAAGAGCCCCACCCTGTCCTCCTAGCAAGGCGGGGAGGGAACTCGATTGACGGGTCGTCAGACGAAGAACGCTAACCGGCAAGGCCCGCTGCTAGCCGACTTTCCTCCTCGCCTCGCGGGGAGGGTACGGGTGGGGTTCTCAACTTTCGAGCCCCTTCAGATCACTGGAACGGCGGGGTGAACAGCAGGCCACCCTTGGTCCAGAGCTGGTTCTGGCCGCGTTCCAGCTTCAGTGTCGAGCCCATGCCAACCGTGCGTTCGAAGCTCTCGCCATAGTTGCCCACCTGCTTGATGGCGTTGAACATCCAGTCGTTCGGCAGGCCCAGCATCTGGCCGAAATTGCCTTCGGCGCCAAGGAGGCGGCGAATTTCACCGCTTTTGGAATTGGCACGCATGTCGTCGACATTCCTGGACGTGACGCCCAGGTTCTCCGCGGCGATCATGCCGTTCAGCACCCAGCGCACCACGGCCTGCCAGCGCTCGTCGCCGTAACGGGTGACGGGCCCTTGCGGATCGTTGGAAATCGGCTCGGCGAGGATGATGTGCTCATCGGGGGCCTTCAGCTTGGCGCGCTGGCCGGCCAGTGCGCCGACGCCAGCCGTGTAGGCGTCGCAGCGGCCGGCGTCATAGGCCGCGATGGCATCGTCGTTCTTCTGGAAGTTGGTGATCGTGACCTTGAGGTTGCGCTCGCGGAACCAGTCGGCAGCGTTCTTCTCTTCGGTGGAACCGGCGGCGACGCAGACAGATGCGCCATCCAGATCCTTGGCGGCGGCGGCTTTGGCGGCCTTGCGAACGATGAAGGTCTGGCCTTCGTAGAAATTGATGCCCTGGAAATTCACGCCCAGCGAGGCATTGCGCGAGAAGGTGATGGTGGTGTTGCGCGAGAGCAGGTCGACCTGCCCCGATTGCAGCACTGGCCAGCGCTGCTGCACCGTGGTGGGGGTGAACTTCACCTTGGTCGCATCGCCAAGAACGGCTGCTGCGAGGGCCCGGCAATAATCGACGTCAAGGCCGGTCCATTCGCCCTTGTCATTGGGGAATGAAAAGCCGGGCACGCCGACATGAACCCCGCATTCAAGTGCGCCGCGGCTGCGGATGGCGTCCAGCGTCGGGCTTGGCGCCAGCGTCTGTGCGGCGGCAGCGCCAGCGGCCAGCAGCGTGCAGCCTGTCAGAATGGCTTTCAGTGTTGTCGTGTTCGTCATGTGGCGTCCCTGTCTTGTTTTGATGGTGTGTCTTGACGTTTCATTTCGCAGCATAGCACCAGATGGGCGGTGTCTGACTATCCCCAAAGTTCCGCACCATAGGGCTGGATCGTGCTGCCCTGGAAGGACAGGCCGGGCACCCGGTCCTGTTTCAGGAGAAGCGGTCCGTCGAGATCGACAAAGGCCGCACCTGCTGCGATCAACAGCGCCGGGGCCATGCCCAGCGACGTGCCCAGCATGCAGCCCACCATGACCGGCATCTGGTTCTGGCGCGCGGCGGCCATGACAGCGAGGGCTGCTGTCAATCCGCCGGTCTTGTCGAGCTTGATGTTGATGGCGTCATAGCGCTCCATTGTCAGGGCAAGTTTGTCGAGGCCATGAAAGCTCTCGTCGGCGCAGATCGGGACCGGGCTTGTCAGATGCGCCAGTGCCGCATCATCGGCAGCGGGAAGGGGCTGCTCGATCAACTCCACGCCCGCGGCGGCGCAGGTAGCGACATGGGCGTCAAGGTTTGCCTCCGTCCAGGCCTCGTTGGCATCGACCACGATGCGGGAGGTGGGCGCACCGCGCCGCACGGCGGCGATGCGTTCGATGTCGCCGTCTCCGCCGAGCTTGACCTTCAGCAGCGGACGGTGCGCGGCCATGCGGGCGGCAGCCTCCATGCTGGCAGGATCACCCAGGCTCAGCGTGTAGCAGGTGATGACTGGAGAGGGCGCGGCGATCCTGGCCAGATCCCAGACGCGGACACCGGATGCCTTGGCCGCGAAATCCCACAAGGCGCAATCGAGCGCATTGCGCGCGGCTCCGGCCTTCAGACCGGAGGTCAGCAGGGCGTGATCGCCTCCTTGCGACAGCAGGGCAGCTTGCTGTCCGATGTCAGCCGCCACTGCTTCAACTGTTTCGCCATAGCGTGGATAGGGCACACATTCACCCCTGCCCGTATGGCGGCCATCGCTGACGGTCACTGTGACCACGACGGCTTCCGTGCGGCTTCCGCGCGAGATGGTGAAAGCCCCGGCGATCGGGAAGGCCTCGATGGCAACACGAAGTGTGAGGGATGGAAACAGGTTCATGACCGTCATTTGCCTTTGGACCAGCGCGATTGCGGATAGTCGGCTTCCAGGCGATCAACGATGGCACCGACACCGAACCTGACGGGATCGACCGCAGGCAGGGCATGTTTGCCACCGGCCTCTGACAGAACGCGCCGCGCCGCTGCCTCGTCGAGTGCGCGCGTGTTGATGGCGATGCCGATGCAGGCAATGTCGGGATTGGTCAACCGCCCGCAACCGATGGTGAGGTCGATGACGTCCTGAATGCTCGGCAAGGGATGGAGCACGCCGCGCATCCGCGTGCGGGTCGGTTCGTGGCAGACCACGAAGGCATCGGGTTGCGCCCCGTGCAGCAGGCCCAGCGTGACACCGGCAAAGGACGGATGAAACAGCGAGCCTTGGCCTTCGATCACGTCCCAGTGGCCTGCGTCCGTGCCCGGCGACAGCCATTCGACGGCGCCCGAAATGAAATCCGCCACGACCGCATCAATCGCGACGCCGCGCCCTGAAATGAAGATGCCTGTCTGGCCGGTGGCGCGGAAATCCGCATCAAGGCCTCTTGCGCGCATTTCTTTCTCAAGTGCCAGGGCTGTGTATTTCTTGCCTGCGGAACAGTCGGTGCCGACCGTGAGCAGCCGAAGGCCGGAACGCTTCGTGCCCTTGCCCGTGTCAAAGCGCTGGCTGCTGTGGCGCACGTCGAAAAGCTGCCGGCCCGTGCGCTCCGCGGCTGCAGCGATGTCCGGGTTGTCGCCAAGTTTCATGTGCAGGCCGCTGGCAATGTCGAAGCCTGCCTCCATTGCCGCCACGATGGGCGCGCTCCAGTGGGCTGGCAGGACACCGCCGGCATTGGCCACGCCGACGATCAGCGTCCGAGCGCCTTTCGCCGCAGCCTCCGGGATCGACATGTCGGGAATGCCGAGATCGGCGCCGCAATTGGGCAACCTGATCTGCCCGATGCACCAGTCAGCGCGCCAATCGACAATGCCGTGGGCTGTCTTGGCAGCAAGCTGGTCAGCGACATCGCCAAGGAACATCAGATAGGGCGGGTTGATCTGCATGGATGTGTCCTGATGGCGTGAACCTGTGCCGACAACATGCAGCATTCACCCTGTTTTCACCAATGCAAAGGCTGCAACCGGGACCGATCTCAAGCCTGCCAATGGGTGTTCGGCGTGAATCTTGATGCAAAATCTGCATCGCTTTGCGGCAAGCTCTCAGCTATCACCCGGACACAGAGGGGCAGGCCATGGACACACGATGGTTGCAGGATTTCCTGACGCTTGCCGAGACGCGCAATTTCACGCGGGCTGCTGCGCGGCGCAACACGTCGCAGGCGGCCTTCAGCCGCCGCATCCAGTCTCTCGAGGCATGGGCCGGAGCGCCCCTGATCGACAGGGGGGTGTTTCCGCCACAACTGACGGCGGCTGGCGAGACCTTCCGTGCTCATGCGGGTGATGTGCTGGCCAGGCTGGCCGATGCGCGCAGCGAGATGGAGGGCAGGCCGGTCTTCGGGCGCGACCATGTCCGCGTGGCCTTGCCCTATGTGATCGCCACCTCGCTGTTCAGCGGCTGGTGGCAGGCCTGGTCCGGCAAGACCGGCGCGACCTGCGCGCTGATGCACGGCAATGTGCTCGATCTGGTCGGCTCGCTCGTCTCGGGCGCGACCGACATCATGATCTGCCACGAGACGGCCCAGCAACCGGTGCATCTCGATCCTGAGCAGTTCGAGCGGCGTGTGCTGGCGCCTGATCGCTTGCGGCCATGGGCCAGCCGGGCGGCGCTGGCGCAAGGGTGGAGCTTTCCAGGCACCGACAGGTGCCCGGTTCCTTTCCTCATGTATTCACCGGCGATCTATTTTTCTCGCCTTGTGGACATCCTCATCGAAGCGGCGCCGGCACGTCCCCATGGCGTGCGTGTCACCGAGAGTGACATGGCGGACGTGCTGCATGCGATGGCCATATCCGGGCTCGGCGTGGCCTGGCTGACGGATGCGACGGTGCAGGCCAGAGGCGGCGATCTCGTGGCGCTTGGCGGCGACGCCTGGTCGTTGCCGCTGAGCATCGTTGCCTTCAGGGCGCGCCATGCGCGCAAGCGCAGCGTTGCCGAGATCTGGAGCCGGATGGACGGCTTGATGGTGCCGTCACCGGTGCCGCGCGGCCGATAAACGCGGATGGCACGTGCAAGGCCTTGCCTTTGCCGCAGTCCCGTGGCGAGGCTCGAAGGAGGCGAATCGTGCAGGAAAACACTGGCTGGGATGGCATGACAATGACGTATCAGGCGCAACGATCACACAGGGGCCGCCGTTTTGGTCTGGTGATCGCCAGCGCATTGGCCGCCTTCTGGCTCTGCGCGCTCGGGGTTGGTGCGGCCCTCGCACAGGCACCGGCAGAGGTGTCTCCCAGGAGCCGTCTCGAAACGCTCCGCCTTGACCTGCAGCAGATGGAGACGTCCCTCGCAAACCGCGAGTTGGGTGATGCGGAGCTGCAGCGCATCAGGCTCAGGGCCGATCCCATGCTTGATGAACTCAGGCGTGTGTCAGAGGAGCTGAACCAGCGCGCCGATCAAGCACGGATACGGCTCGAACAGCTTGGCCCGAAGCCCGATGCCAAGGCGATGCCCGAAAGCACCGACATCGCGGCGGAACGTGCCGCACGCGAGAAGGCGCAGGGAGAGGCTGACGAGGCTGCCCGCCTGTCCCGCGCCATCATGCTCCAGACCGAACAGCTGATCAGCACTGTGGCCGACAAGCGCAGGGCGCTGTTCGCGCGCACCCTGTTCGAACATGGACCCAGCCTGCTCAATCCCGGCCTGTGGGTGTCGCTGCTGTCGTCGCTGCCACAGGATATCAGGGCACTCAACCTTTTGCTGAGCGACTGGCTGACGAGCGCGCTTGGCCGGATGTCGGAGCGGGGCTTCATTCTGGTGATCGTGTCGGTCATCGCGGGGATCGGGCTTTACGTGGCGCGGTTGCGCTATCTGCCTCAGGTCATGGCCAGGCTTGGTGCTGAAGGCGAGGCGAGCCGCCTCAAGCGACTTGTCGCGGCGGTGGTGCGGCTGGTGGCCGGCGCCCTTCCCGCGGCGCTCGGGAGCTGGCTTGTCTACACGGCCCTGCTGAATGGAGGCCTGATCCCGCGCAGGGTGGAGCCATTTGCATGGGCGGTCCTCGGGGGCCTTGCCTTCCTGGCCTTCATCGGAGCGCTCTCGGATGCGACGCTGGCACCGAGATGGCCGCAAAGGCGGATCTTCGGTGTGGCAGACCGCAATGCGCGGATCCTGAAGCAGCTCGTCACGTCCTGCGCGGTTGTCCTTGTCTCGGCGAAGGCTGTGGAAGCGCTTTTGCAGGCCATCGCGGCCGGACTGTCGCTGTCCATCGCCATCCGCGCCACGTTCTCGCTGGTGTTTGCCGGTGTGCTGGCTTTCTGGCTCAACAAGCTGCGCGACACCGAGGGTGAGGAAGCGCTGGCGGGACTTGGGCCTTATGTGCCGGTGGATGGTGCCCTTCTGGCTCCACTCAGGCTGGTCGGATGGGCGCTCGTGATCGTGGTCGGTGCGTCCACGCTGTTCGGCTATGTGGCCTTCGCGTCCTTCATGGTCGATCAGTCCGCCTGGATCATTGTCATCGCCACGCTTGTCGCGCTGGCGCTGATGATGGCCGACGAGGGTTTGCAGACGCTTCTGGCCGGCAATGGCCGTGTATCCATGGCGCTGCAGACCAATGTGGGTCTGCGCAAGCGCTCGCTGGAACAGGCTGCGGTCCTGGGTGCCGGCGTCATCAAGCTCGTGCTGATCATCATCGGGCTGATGCTGATCCTGGCACCCTGGGGCGTGGAGTCGGCTGATCTGACCTCGTCCCTCAAGGCCGCCTTTTTCGGCTTCAAGGTTGGTGATGTCACCATCTCTCTGTCCGCCATCATCATTGCGGGGCTGCTGTTCGCCATCGGCCTGACAGCGACCAAGGCGCTGACCCGCTGGCTCGACGAGCGCTTCCTGCCAGCCACCGAACTCGATACCGGCCTACGCAATTCGCTGAGGACCATGGTGGGCTATATCGGCTTCGTCGCCGCGCTGGCCCTGTCGATCTCGTCACTTGGCCTCAGCCTCGAGCGGCTGACCATCGTGGCCGGCGCGCTGTCCGTCGGCATCGGCTTTGGCCTGCAATCGATCGTGTCGAACTTCGTGTCGGGGCTGATCCTGCT
>JANMHN010000209.1:0-8107 GCA_031375185.1 Allobosea sp.
CAAGCAGTATCTGAAGACCATCAAGCGCACCGGGCTGGGTTCGGCGCTGTTCTCCGAGATGCGCTACAACGAGGACGGCACGGAAAACCCTGATTTCGTGCTCAACAAGCCGGCCTACCGCAACTCAGAAATCCTGATCGCCGGTAACAATTTCGGCTGCGGATCGTCCCGCGAGCACGCACCATGGGCGCTTCTCGATTTTGGCATCCGCTGTGTGATCTCCACCAGTTTTGCCGACATCTTCTACAATAACAGCTTCAAGAACGGCATCCTGCCGATCAAGGTCTCGCCGGAAGACCTGGAGAAACTGTTCGACGACGCGGACAGGGGCTCCAACGCCACGCTGACGGTCAATCTGGAAACCCAGACCATCACCGGGCCGGACGGCGGCACGATCCATTTCGAGATCGACCCCTTCCGCAAGCATTGCCTGATCAACGGGCTCGACGATATTGGCCTGACCATGCAGAAGGCCCCCAGCATTGATGCCTATGAGGCGAAGCTGAAGGAGCGCGCGTGGGCGTGATGACACCCTGAGCGGCTTGCCAGCGAGACACCTCCCGTGACGTCGAATGTGACGCTGCCCCTGTCCGTCTTCATCATCGCCAGGAACGAGGCTGACCGGATCGGTGCGGCCATCAGGGCCGTGGCGGGCTTGAGCGATGACATCGTTGTGATCGATTCAGGCTCCAGCGACGACACGGTCAAGGTTGCCACCGAGCTTGGCGCGCGGGTGTTGTTCAACACCTGGCCCGGCTACGGCCTGCAAAAGCAGTTCGGCGAAGACCAGTGCCGGCATGACTGGGTGCTCAATATCGATGCGGACGAGGTGATGCCGCCCGGAATGGTGGCGGAGATCACGGGCCTGTTTGCCTCGGGCAAACTTTTGCCGGCGGGCTACAGGATGCGGATCGCGGAGGTGTTTCCGGGCGAAAAGGCGCCGCACCGGCTGGCTTACGCGCTGTCACCGGTCAGGCTCTATCACAAGAGCGCCGGGCGCTACTCGCCCTCTCCGGTGCATGACCGGGTGCAGATGAAGCCGGGTTTTCCCGTGCTCAGGCTCAAGGGCACGGTCGCACATCATTCGGTGCGCTCGCTGGGCGACCAACTGATGAAGCTCAATGCCTATGCCGATGCGCAGGCCGCTGACATGCTGGCGCGCGGGGAAAGCATCACGCGGCTGCGCATGGTGCTCGAATTTCCGGCCACCTTCATCAAGGCCTATATCGGACGCAGGCATGTCCTGCGCGGCACCTATGGTTTCATGACGGCCATGAACTATGCCTTCTACCGCTATCTGCGTGCCGCAAAATACTGGGAGCGTCGCTTCGAGCGGCGTGGTCGAAAAGATGACTGATCACCGGGTTGCGCTTGTCACGGGCGGCGCAAGGCGCGTGGGCCGCGCCATTTCGCTGAAGCTGGCGGAGGCCGGGTACGCGGTGGCGATCCATTGCAACACGTCCGTGGACGAGGCGGAAGCGCTGGCGCAGGAGATCATCGCTGCTGGCGGGCGAGCCGTGGTGATCTCGGCGGATCTGGTCGATCCGGTTTCGGTCGAGGCGATCATTCCGGCGGCGGCGGCCCAGCTTGGGCCTGTGATGCTGCTTGTCAACAATGCCTCGATGTTTGCCAATGACAGCATCACCAGCATCGACGTGCCGACCTGGAACCGTCAGTTCTCGGTCAATATCCGTGCGCCATCCGTGCTGGCCGGGATGATGGCAACAGCGCTGCCGCAGGGAATGGAGGGTGCCATCGTCAACATTCTGGACCAGCGCGTGTGGAAGCTGACGCCCGAATACTACTCCTACACCCTGTCGAAAGCCGCCATGTGGGCCGCCACGCAAACCATGGCGCAGGCCTTCGCGCCGCGCATCCGCGTCAACGCCGTCGGGCCGGGGCCGACCATGGCCAATGTGCATGACGGCGAGGCCCTGTTCCAGCAGGAGGCAGCAGGCACGCTGCTTGGACACGCCATCGCGCCGGAGGAAATCGCCGATGCAGTGCTCTACCTTGCCACGGCGCGCAGCATCACGGGCCAGATGCTCGCGGTGGATTCAGGGCAGCATCTTGCGTGGCGCACGCCTGACATCGTGACGGGGTGAATGTTGGCCCAACCGGCTGCAAGCACCACGAATCCTCATCCTGAGCCCGTCGAAGGAGGAGTTTCAGATGCGTGTGCAGACTGAGGCTCCTCCTTCGACGGGCTCAGGATGAGGATGTTGTGGACAGACTTCGGCTGAGGATCGTTGGGACAACACTGATCTTGAGCGAAGATTGGTGGCCCTTTCAAAAGCGTGGCGGCCAGGCTCGGTCGGCCGCTCCGGCTGGCGGCGCTTGCCGCGCGGGCGGCGGGCCTTGATCCCAGCGGTAACTCTGGTTGGTGGGGGCGACCGGCACGGAGGCGACGGGTGCCCGCATCGGCTGTGCGGACGCGGGCGGTGCTGGAGTACGGGCCGGCTTGCGCGGGTCTTCCACGGCGAACGGGTCATTTTCTGGGTCGATCATCTCGCCTTCGACATCACCGACCACGACCTCTTCGGAACCTGCGACCGAGCCGGGCAGGCGGATTGGACCGCCCGCTGCCGCTGGGCCGGGCGGGGCCGGGCCACGCGCCGTGCGGGCGGGAGACACCGAAAACGGGGCCTGCCGGTCTGGATCAAGCGCTGACCACCCGCGGGCCGGGTCCGGCGGCGGCAGATCGCGGCGCGGCGTGTACTTGATGATCGGGCGGCAGATGGAGCGCCCGCCATTGTGCCGTGCCAGATCGACATGGAAATGGTCGTAATGGAACATGTCAGCGCCGGGTCCGAGCACGGTCTTGAAATGCTCGCAGGCTCCGACAAAGACCTCGCGCAGGAAATCCTGCTCCTGCGGCGAGCCGTTCCAGCCTTGCCGAACCGTGATCTCGCGACCGTCGCTGGTGCGGAAGGCAAAGATGTCGAGCGCGTTGCCATATGAATGCTCGGAGCGGCGCGATGTGCCGCTGCCATTGTTCATCGAACGGCAGGAATACGAACCCGCCTTCATCTCGATGACCTGCGTGCCAAGCACCGCCATGGCGGCTGGCTGCACGACTTTTTCAAGAAAACGGTCCGTGGTGGCCACGATCGGGCAGGACAGGGTCTGGGTCGATGTCATGCCGACTGCGCCGCCGGCAAAGGCACTGACACGCAGTGGCTTTGCCATTCCGCAGGTGCCAGGGCCCTCAATGGGGCTGCCACGCAACGAGACATAACTCGATGTCCGCACCTCGCCCCTGGCAAGACACGCAGCTTCGGCTTCATCGCGCCAGGCCGCACGCTGCTCGCGCCCATAGCGCCCGCAACTTGCCGTGACCAGACCGATGAGCGAAAGGACAAGGAACACAACGCAGCCTTTACGCATAGCCCCAAAATGCGCGACAAGGTTTAACGTCTCGTCAATGAATTGTGGCGACGGCGTGACATCTACACAGGATGTGATTCGCCGCCTTCATGACGCGGCATCCGCAGAATCCAGAAGGACCGACAGATCATGCAAGGCAAGGCGAAATACATTTTCCCGGTTCTGATGGCGGGTGTCATGGCGTTTCTGATGACGGCCCTGATCACCTGGTTCAACCTCGGCTTCCCGCCGAACTATCTTGGCCTGTGGATGAAGGCCTTTGCCATTGCCTGGCCCATGGCGTCGCTGGCGGCTTTTCTGGCCATTCCACTTGCGCGTTCCGCAACTCAGAAGATTGTGTCTCTACTTGATGGCAACAGCAAATAACCATTGGACATCAATCAAGACACGAGACCGACTCTTATATATGACTATAACAGATTTAATCTGGTATTAACGATATTATATTGCTTTGACATTGCGCCGCGGAATCAGATTCCGTTTGCACTTGCCCCACGTTTTGTTAACCTCCTATTGTCTTTGCAGGGAGATCTCGATGAGCTGGATGCCCGCGATTGATCGACTGGCCATGACGGCGGCGTTTGCACTGGTCCTGGCCGTGGTGCTTGGAGCGTTCTGAAAACGCATGGCACCGCAAGTCCTGCCTGCACCGGCAGCTCGCGAGTTCTGAAAAGCCGCAGCATGCGTGTTGCGGCTTTTTCAATATCAGCACGGCTCGATGTACGTCGTGCCTGCCGTTTCTCACATCCTCATGCTGAGCCTGTCGAAGGATGAGTTCCAGTTTGCTGCACTCTGGAGTTCATCCTTCGACGGGCTCGGGATGAGGATTGTGTGGGGCAGGACAACGCCGCATGTCAAACCACAAGACCCTTGACCGGCTCGAGGCCTGCCGTGCCTGGAAAGACTTTTTCCGCTAGGACAGGCCCCGAGACCCCGAACAGGTCCGTGAGGATGCCTTTGGTCACGGCGCGAAGGTCCATGGTGGGCTTGAGGTCGCGCTGTTCGTGCAGGTTCCCGAGCTTGAGGCCCGGCCAGTCGGCGATCACGCGCCCGCCTCTCACGGCACCGCCGACCAGGAAGGCGACTGTTCCGGTTCCGTGATCCGTGCCGACCGTGCCATTGACGCGTGCCGTGCGGCCAAATTCGGTCACGACCATGACCACGGTGTCTTTCCAGCGGTCCTTGAGGCCAGCCTCGAATGTGGCCAGCGCACCATCAAGTCCGCCCAGCAGGTTTGCAAGTCTGCCTGTGGCCCCGCCTTCGTTGGCGTGCGTGTCCCAGCCCTCGAAGGCGAGGGCGGCCACGCGCGGCCCGTCATCGGCGTTGACCAGTTTCGCCGCGCCCTCGGCAATGGTGCGCATGCCTTCGGCATTGTCCGGTCCGCCACGGGCACGCTGCGCACCCATGCCCTCTCTTGCCACGATCTTCTCGACATCGACCCCCATGGCAAAGGCTTTCGCCAGAACCGGATCGCGCTGGCCGTACAGATCGAGAAGGCGCATCACCAGGTCATCGCCGGCGCGGGGCAGAACAGGCGGCGCCCAGCCCAGCACGGGGGCCGAGCCGCGCACGACGAGTGGCGGCACGATGCCGATGCCCAGCGCACCCTTGCGCGAGATGCTTTCGCCTGCGGGGAGGGCGGACAGCAGCCGGTTGAGCCAGCCATCAACCGTCTGTCCAGGACCGGCCTGTCCGCTTTCCAGCACATCCTGCCCGTCAAAATGCGAGCGCTGGCGATAGCCGGTGGCGACAGCATGAAGAACCGTGGCCTGATTGGCCTTATAGAGGCGGGCCAGATTGGGCATCGCCGGGTGAAGATAGAAAAACCCGTCGAGTGGCAAGGCCGCATTCTCGCCGTCCTTCTGGAGTGCGATGCCTTCGCGAAGTCCCTGATAATCTGGGTCGGCCAGCGGCGGCACAGCCGAAAGGCCATCCATGGCACCGCGCAGGATCACCACGAGCAGGCGCGGGTCGCGCGCACCGGGAGCCGCATAGGCCATCTTCGGAACAAACGACCAGGCAAACAAGGCTCCGGCCGCACCCAGCACGGCGCGGCGCGATGGCGTCATCGCCTCGCAGGTTCCGTCATGATCGTGGGATGTCTGCTGTTCTTGGGCCGAGTGCTGTTCTTGGGATGTGTCCATGGCTCTCATCTCCTCTGGAATTCAGGGCTCATCAGAGCCAGCGCGACGGCCTGGTAGCGGGTTTCTGCCCGCAACACCGTCTGGCGTGTCTCGGTGGACACCGCCGTGCCAAACAGGTTGTCGATCAGCCCTGCAGGATCGATGGCATTGGCACTCTGGCGCGAGATGGAAGCCGCCACATCCAGCCGGGTTTTCAAACCCTCTGGCGAGGCCCACGCGGCATTGGTGTCGGGAAAGCCATTGGGGCCGCCGGGCTGCCACAGCGGTTGGCCCATCGCGTTGAGCGGCTGCAGGATCTGGCCGAAGTCCGGCTTGCGGCCGAGTGCGCGGGCGCTGGCCAGCAGGAACTCCTGCGGGCTGCGCATCTTGGTCAGCGGCGCACTCCAGGCTTCGGGCGATTCAAGGACCGCTTTCGACACGGCCTGCAAATCACCATCGCTGTCGCGAAACACCTTGGCGATGCGCGCCACCATGGAGGCTGGCGGCTCATCCGCAACGAAATGCCGGGTCATCTTGCGCGCGATGTGCTGCGCGGTGGAGGGGTGGCGGGCAATGTCGGCCAGCGCCTTTTTCCCCTGCTCGAAGCCATCGTCTGCATAGGTCTTGCCCAGAACCGTGTGCGGGCCGGGCTCATGCATGTTGGCATTGAAACGGAACGTGCCGGGAAGGCCATCTGTGGTATTGTTGGGTGTCAGCGACCAGCCTGTGATCACATTGGCCAGCGCGGTCACGTCGGCCTGGGTGTAGCCCCCCGCGACGCCAAGCGTATGCAGTTCCATGATCTCGCGCGCCAGATTTTCATTGAGGCCGCGGCCACGCCGGTTTCCCGCACGCGACGTGGGTCCGATCGACTGCTGGTTATCCAGAAAATAGATCATGGCCGGATGTGTCTCGACCGCCAGCAGCATGTCGGCGAAACGCCCGTAGACATTCGGTCGGATGGCCTCGCGCTCCATCAGGCCGGCAAAGGTCCGGACCGGATTGCCCTTGTTGACCGAGACTGCAAAATGGTTCGACCAGAAGGCGACCAAGCGTTCCGAATAGCCGCCAAGAGGCTCCAGCATCGCATGGAAGCGCACCCTGGCCTCTTCCCGATAGGTCCGTTGCGGCAGGGGCGGCTCGGGCGGTGGCTGGCGTTGTGCCGGGGGCTGCGCAGGCGCTGGCGGCCCCATGGCTGGCTGGCCTGAGCCGGGCTGGCCACCCGTCATCTGTTCGGGTTGTGCAGCAGCGGGTTGTGCAGGAGCAGGTTGTGCAGGAGCAGCTTGTGCGGATCCGGATTGTGGCTGTCCGGGTTGGCTCGGCATGCCTGCCGCAGGGGCAGCGCGGCGGGTTTCGCGCTCCATGCGTTCCTTTTCGGTGAAGTCGCGCAAGGCAGGCGCAGCTTCATTGATGCTGGCAAATGTCAGGCCGGTGAGGACGGCCACCTGCCTGCCATCGACCTCGGCGCGAAACAGATCCCGTGCGCCCGAACCGATCCGGGCCAGATCACCGGGGCGTGCCCCGAGCCCGAAGCGGTGGATGGCTTTCAACGTCAGTGCGGGATCTGTGGTCATCGCGCATCCCCTGATTCAACATCAGGTCACCATGCTGATGCCCCTCTTACTGAACGGTGAGTGAACCATGACAAATTGGTCATGTTCTGCAACGATGCCTCACGAAAATGGCCGCCAGTCCGACGGGAACTGGCGGCCATCCTCGGCCTGTGACGAGAGACCCAGTCACATCACGGGCAGATGGCTGAGCATCACAGGCAATCACATGGCCGGCAGGACAGCAATGTCACGCACGGCACCCTTGAGACCGGCAACGGCACCGACCGCCTTGGTCTGGCCGTTGGCGATGTCGATCATGCTGAGCGTTCCGTCGGCCAGAAGCCAGCCGGTGTTGCCGCCCTTGCCGTCGCTCTCGATGTTGAAGGCGATGGACTTGGGCTTGGAGCCGATGCTGCCGAGTGTCGACAGGATGCCGTCATTCGGTGGTGCCTGCTTGACCATCGCGCCGATGCTGGCATCGATTTCGTAAAGCGCGGTTTCCTTGGTGCCCTTGAACTTGTTGGAATAGGCGCCAGCCAGGATGAAGGGCGTGGCGGCCTTGTTGGTGTCGGTTTCGGCGAACTTCAGGCGCCCATCAACCGTGGTCTTTCCGTCATCGACATTGATGCGCAGGTTGATGCCGTCAGCGCCGACGACGCGCATGCGGTCAGCAACCGGGTTGAAATCAACCGTGAGTGCGACGTTGGCAGGCAGGGCCTGGTCGAGCTTCGACTTCATCATGGCCTGGCCGGTCTTCATGTCGATGGTGACGATCTGGCCGTCACGCTGAAGGCCGTAAAGCATGCCGTCGGCGGGGCGGATGTCGATGCCTGCCAGCGGGGCGGACAGGCCCTTGACCATCATCGTGGCCGTGACCTTGCGGCTTTTGGAGTCGAACATCTGGAGGGTCTGGTCTTCGCTGAGTGTCACAAAACTGCCGGCGAAAGCGGCAGAGGAGAGGAGTGCGGCTGCCAGGGTCGCGGCAACAAGGGATGCTGAACGAAATGTGCGGGTCATGTGAAGTCTCCCAGTCGGGGTTGCGGG
>JANMHN010000218.1:0-1538 GCA_031375185.1 Allobosea sp.
GCGCCTGCCGACGGCCACACGATCCTGATCCATCACCTTGCGCTCAAGGCCGCGCCAGCGCTCTACAACAACCTGCGCTATGACACATCCAGCGCCTTCGAGCCGCTGGGCATGATCAACACCGGGCCAATGGTGATCAACGGCAAGCTGGGCCTTGCCCCGCAGAACGCGGCGGATTTCTTCGCCTTCGCCAAGGCGCAGGGTGACAAGCTGACTATGGCCCATGCGGGCATCGGCTCGAACGCGCATCTGTGTATCCTGCTGATGAACCAGGCGACGGGCTCCAAGCCGACGCAAGTCGCCTATCGCGGCACAGGTCCGGCGATGAACGATCTCGTCGCGGGGCAAGTCGATGCGCTGTGCGACCAGTCGACGAGCGCGATTCCTCAGATCCAGGGTGCAAAGATCAGGGCCTATGCCGTGACATCGCCGCAGCGGCTGGACATCATCAGGCAAGTTCCAACCGCGCGCGAAGCGGGGACCGCCGTGGACATGACCGTCTGGCACGGACTTTATGCGCCCAAGGGAACCCCGGCAGACACGCTCGCGAAACTGAGCATGGCCCTGCAGGCCGCCATGAAGGACGCGACGATCAACGAACGCTTCGCTTCCTTCGGCACAACGGCCTTCCCGGAAGCACAGCGCACGCCAGCGGCACACAAGGTTGCATTCGACGCCGAAGTGGCGAAATGGGCCAAGGCGATCAAGGATGCAGGCGTGGCAGCGGGCGCTGCGAACTGAAATGGTTTGGGAGCATTTAAGGCGTCAAGAGCCCCACCTTGGCCCTCCCCGCAAGGCGGGGAGGGAAACGAGCGGCATGTTTCTTCATCATCCGTCAAAGAGCACAGATTTCAGCCGCTTCCCTCCCCGCCTTGCGGGGAGGGCCAGGGTGAGGTTCTTCCGGCTTCTCACAAACTGATCGCCCGCCCCTCGCGGATCGACTGCTCGGCGGCGAGGCCGATGCGGACCGCCTTCAGCCCGTCTTCGAGCGTGACATCGACCGCCCCGCCCTCGCGCACAACGCGGTTGAAGCCCATGTGCTGATAATAGGTGGAGCCGTGATGATCGCCGGCGTTGAGGATCGCCTCATCGACATGGACCTTGCGGCGGACCGGGTTCTGCGGCTCGCGCAGCGACACGAGGATTTCGCTCTCCCGCTCAGCCCCGCCCGGCCAGAAGCGCGAGGGACCGGGCACGAAGGCCTCGACCTTGCCATGTGAGCCGGTCGCGGCAAGCTCTTCCTGCCAATATGAGCCCTCCGCGAACATGCACAGGTCAAGCAGCGCGCGGATGCCTGAGCGGAAATCAACGATCACAAAGGCATTGTCGATGATGTCCGGCACGCGGCCATCATAGCTCTCGTCCCTGTGGTTCACATCGGCGGCGCCAGAGGCATAGACGCGGACGGGTTCATCCTGCGCCACCAGCCGCATCAAATCGAAGAAATGGCAGCATTTCTCCACCAGCGTGCCGCCGGTGCGTTCCGAAAAGCGGTTCCAGTCGCCCACTTTCTTCAGGAACGGAAAACGATGTTCGCG
>JANMHN010000230.1:0-4605 GCA_031375185.1 Allobosea sp.
TTGGCTGCAGTGATGGAGGCCGAGCAGGGCGAACGGGTCGCCATGCCGGGCATCGACCAGTGCAGCGATTTCGTCATCCGATGCGCGCCAGTGCTCGCTTGTCATCTCGGATGCGCGTGGTCAGGAGAGGGGTTCATGCAGGTTTGTCGCCTGACTTAGGTTTGTCGCCTTTGGCCTGCCAGATCTCGGATGCGTACTCGGCGATGGCGCGGTCAGAGGAGAACCAGCCCATGCGGGCGGTGTTGAGCACCGCCTTGCTCCACCAATGCTGCGGTTTCTGCCACAGGTCGTCCAGCTTGCGCTGCGCCGCGAAGTAGGCATCGAAATCAGCCGATACCATGAAATAGTCATGGTAGGTCACGGCATCGACCAGCGCCTTGAAGCGTCCCGGCTCGTCGGGCGAGAACACCCCGCCGCCGACCGCGTCCAGCACCTCTTTCAATATGGGCGAGCGTGCGATCATGGCCTGCATGTCGATGCCCTCGGCCCTGCGGGCCGCGACCTCTTCGGTGGTCATGCCGAAGATGAAAATGTTGTCGTCGCCGACATGCTCCTTCATCTCGACATTCGCGCCATCCAGTGTGCCGATGGTCAGCGCGCCGTTCAGCGCAAACTTCATGTTGCCGGTGCCGGACGCTTCCATGCCCGCCGTCGAGATCTGCTCCGACAGATCAGCCGCCGGAATGATGGTTTCGGCCAGCGACACGTTATAGTTCGGCAGGAACACCACCTTCAGCAATCCGCGGATGGCAGGGTCGCCATTGACCACTTTTGCCACGTCATTGGCCAGTTTGATGATCAGCTTGGCCTGATGGTAGCTCGCGGCTGCCTTGCCGGCGAAGATCTTGACACGTGGCGTCCAGTTCTTCGTCGGCTGTGCCCGGATCGCGTCATACAGCGCTATGGTTTCGAGGATGTTCAGCAACTGGCGTTTGTATTCGTGGATGCGCTTGATCTGCACGTCGAACAGCGCATCCGGGTCAAGTTTGATGCCAAGACGGTCTTTGACGAGGGCACAGAGCGCGAGCTTGTTGGCGCGCCGTTCGGCCTTGAAGCGCGTGCGGAAGGCGCTGTCTGCGGCAAACGGCTCGAGCGCTTTCAACCCTGCGGGGTCGTCCATGAAGCGGGGGCCAGCAGCCTCGACCAGAAGCCGTGTCAGCCCCGGATTGGCCTCGAACAGCCAGCGCCGAAAGGTGATGCCATTGGTCTTGTTGACGATTCGGCCCGGATAGATGGCATTGAGGTCGTGAAACACCGTCTTGCGCATCAGGTCGGTGTGAAGGCCCGACACGCCATTGACCTTGTGCGATCCCATGAAGGCGAGATTGCCCATGCGCACGCGCCGCCCATTGTGTTCGTCAATGAGCGAGACAGACGACATCAGGCCGTCGTCAAGCACCGGATTGGCCCGGATGGCTTCAAGTTGTGCGGCATTGAGCAGGTAGATGATCTGCATGTGGCGCGGCAGGAGCCGCTCCATCAGCGGCACAGGCCAACTTTCCAGCGCTTCGGGCAGCAAGGTGTGGTTGGTGTAGGAGAAAGTCTGGCTTGTGACGGCCCATGCCTCATCCCACGCCATGCCATGGTCATCGACCAAAAGCCGCATCAGTTCCGGCACGGCGATGGCCGGATGGGTGTCGTTGAGCTGGATGGCCACATGGTCGGCCAGACTGGCAAGGCTGCCATGCTGGCTGACATGACGGCGCACCAGATCCTGCAAGGAGGCGGAGGCAAAGAAATACTCCTGCCTGAGCCTGAGTTCCTGCCCGGCCGGTGTGGCATCGCTGGGGTAGAGCACCTTCGACACGGCTTCGAGCCGCACGCGGTCCGCCAGCGCGCCGACATGGTCCCCGCGGTTGAATGCATCGAGGCGCAGCGGGTTCGAGGCTTTGGCAGACCAGAGCCTGAGCGTGTTCACGTGGTGACCCCGCCAGCCGACGATGGGCGTGTCATAGGCCACCGCATCGACGCTTTCGGCCGGGCGCCAGCTATGGCGCATCGTGCCGTCAGCCTGCAGGGCAGCATCGACAGCGCCGCCAAAGCCGACCGGATAGGCAACTTCGGGCCGCTCGAACTCCCATGGATTGCCGAAGGACAGCCAGTCTTCGGGATACTCGAGTTGCACACCATCCTTGATGCGCTGACGGAACAGCCCGTGGTCATAGCGGATGCCGTAGCCATAGGCGGCGATCGCCAGTGTGGCCATGCTTTCCATGAAACAGGCGGCCAGGCGGCCAAGCCCGCCATTGCCGAGCGCCGCATCGGGTTCCAGTGCCTTCAGGCGTTCAAGGTCGATGCCCAGCCCGGACAGCGCAGTCCGTGCGGTCGCGGTTAGTCCCAGATTGCCAAGCGCATCACTCAGCAGCCGCCCGATCAGGAACTCAAGCGACAGGTAGTAGACGCGCTTGCGGCCATCCGCATAAATCTTCTTCGTCGTCTCCATCCATGGATCGACCATCTGGTCACGCGTCGCCAGCACTGTGGCGATCAGCCAGTCCCTGTCCGAGGCGCTGTCCGCGTCCTTGCCCACATCATAGGTCAGCTTGCGCAGGATCGCCTGGCCGAACACGCTGGCGGCATCGGGCGTTGCCTCTGTGTCATGGGTGTTTCGCACGATCTGGGGCGCAGGTTTTGACGACATGGACAGCACACGTTTCAGGACAGGGACATGGACATGCAAGCAAGGTTTCAGCCAAGTCACCTGAACCCGTCGGCTCAAGGCACTTGACCGGTTTTGACCATAGCCGAGGTTGATGCCCACGGCGATACTGTCTGTGCATGTGATTGCTCTGCATGTGATTGAACTGCATCTGCTCTGTCTGCATGCGTCCGCAGATGGTGAATCACAGTTCGGCGGATGCGGTCCAGCCACCTGACAATCTGTAGGACGAACCTGGATTGGCCCCCGTCACGCCCAGGTCTGCACTGAAGCCCATCGCGTCGACATCCACCGCGCTGGCCGAACCGGCATAGGTCCAGCTCCCACTGATGTTGTAGGCCCAGCGACCATTGACAGGCGTTCCGACCTGCCCGGCCAGCAGGGCCACGCTCGGGGTTGCACGCATGGGCACCTGAAAACAGACGCGCTGGCTGGCGAGCAGTGTCGCGCTGATGGCCGCCCCTGTCATCCCCGTGCCGGGCTGGCCATTTGCAGGCACCGTGTCGATGGCGTGGCTCTTGCTGAAATAGCGTTGGCACAGCGCAAGCTCGCCTGGCATGTGGCGCGGTGACCACGGCGTCGCCATCGCTCCGGTTTCCAGCTTGATGTTGCGGAAAGCCACCGCTCCGCCGGAAGAAGCCAGCGTCACGCCAAGATCACCCGTCGCACCGGGCGGGATCGCAAGCTGGGTGGAGCGGCGGCCCGCACCGGCAATGATCGTGGAACTGACGCCTGCCATGCTGACGACGATGTTCGCGGAAACATCCTGCGCCGACAGCGTGACGACCTGTCCTGCCAGCGCGCCGACACCCCACAGGCCCACCTCGACAACCTGAACCAGACTGCCAGACGCGAGTGTGATCAGGTTTGCGGCATCCTTCGAGACGCTGGCACCTGCCGGCCCGGCCCGCCAGCGATCAAAGCCATAGGTGTTGGCCGCCAGCGGTCCACCTGCGAAGCGGCGCTGGTTGATGGCGAAATCGCCGTTGATCAGAAGATTGGGCGCTCCGGCGGAACTCGCCGCCTTCTGCCAGGCGCTCCCGGAGAACACGAGCAGGGACTGGTCATCGCCTGACCAGACAACCCAGCCTTTCGCGGGAGCATGGAAGCGCCAGCCACCATCCTGCCAGATGGCGACAGCGTTGACATGGGCGGCCCATGGTCCGGTCGCCCCTGCCGGCACAATGAAGCGCTCACCTTCGGATGCGGAAGGGGGAGCCCCGGCATCGGGGCGGGCAACGCTGCAATGCACAAGCTGGTCGATCATCAGGATCGTTTCGTTGACCGTCACATGCTTTTGCGACTGCGACGCCGCGAGGAAGGGGAGCTTGAGATTCAGTGTTTCCATCATGTTCAACATCCTCGCACGATCAAAGTCCTTTGATGGTGGCAATATAGGAATAATATCTTATTTCTGTCAAGACGGAATGATGCTTCTGGTTCCATGTGATCGTCTGGTCTGATTTTCGGGGAGCAAATTGCAGCGAATCCGGTACCCGTGCCGCCCTTGACGGACCACCGGATTTCAAGCATCGACGGCATGAATGCACGCGTCGCCTCCGGAAAACCCGGCCCCACCCGGCCTTTGCCGCATCAAGCAAGCAGACACATGACATCACACAGCCAGCCTGCACGCCTTTTCCTGTCGCCACCACACCAGACCGGGCGGGAGGCCATCCTGATCGGGGAAGCGCTGGAATCCAACTATGTGGCCCCTGTCGGCCCCATGCTGGATGCGTTCGAGCGCGAACTTGAGGCAAGGATGCAGATGTCGCATTGCGTCGCTCTCGCCAGCGGTACCGCCGCGCTTCATCTCGCCTTGAGGATTCTGGGGGTGGGGGCAGGAGACCGTGTCTGGGCACCGACGCTGACCTTCATGGGCGGGATTTCCCCCATCATCTTCCAGAATGCCGTTCCGGTATTCTTCGATTGCGATGCCCACGGCG
>JANMHN010000250.1:0-10283 GCA_031375185.1 Allobosea sp.
TGGAGGCAGTCACAGAAGGTGCAATCATGATTCCAGGTGTGTCACTGTCAGGCCTCGAGAATGTCGCCGCAGGAGAAGACTCTCCTCGCCGGGACGCCATCCTGCGTGCGCTGACCAAGCAATACATCGAGCTTGAGCCGAGGCTGAGCGACAGGCATATCGACCTGTACGACAATGTCTTCCGGCTGCTCGTCAACGGCATCGAGGTTCAGGCCCGCCTTGCGCTTGCCGAAAAGCTCGCACCGATGAAACGGGCACCTCGCGAGGTCGTCCGCGACCTTGCCAATGACGAATACTCCATCGTCGCGGCCCCGGTTCTGCAACAGTCACCTGTCCTTGACGATGCCGACCTGATTTCGGTGGCCCGCCTGCGCGGCGAAGGTCACAGGGTCGCACTGGCCCAGCGTCCCGATCTGGCAACGCCTGTTACCGATGTCCTGATCGACAGGCGCGAACAGGCTGTGCTGGCAGCGCTGGTCATCAACAACACGGCGCTGCTCTCGACTGTCGGCGCCACCACGGTGACGGACATCGCGGCATCCAACATGGTCGTGGCGCAGGCCCTGGCCGTCCGCCTCAAGTTGCCTGCAACCGCTCTGAACCAGATCCTGGAAGCTGCGCGGGTCACTGTCGTGAACACGTTGGCCCACAGCCAGCCGGACGCCAAGGCGGGTGATATCACAGCAGCCGTCGGCACAGCCGTCACGCGTGTCGGATCGTTGCCCTCGAAAGCAGCAGAGGATGTCAGCCAGGACCATCTGGTGACTCTCTACAGCATGAATTCACTGGATGAAGTGATCAAGGGTCTGGTCAGGCTGACCGGAATGGAGCGCAACGTGATCCGTGGCGCGCTGAACATGCGCAGCCCCGATGCGCTTCTGATCGTGCTCAAGGTCGCAGGCTTCGAGGACTACAATGTCGAGGCGATGATGTCGATCAAGCTCGGCATTCCGGTGGGCTGGCCAGCCCTCAAGGAGCCGATGGCGCAGTTCGAGCGCATCAACACCGACAATGCCGAACGGATGCTGGGCATCATCCTGTCGCGGGAGCAGTCACGCGCCTGATCTGGACAATTCATCCGGTGCCGTGCGAAAGCCCCTGTCTGACAGGGGCTTTTTAATGCTGAAGCTGACCTACGACGACCTGCACACCGCTGGTGAGCCTGTCCGGATTGTGACAGGTGGCTACCCGGACCTGCCGGGTGCGACCATCCTCGACAAGAGGCGCGCGGCCCGCGAGAGCTTCGACCATCTGCGCCGTGCGATGATGTGGGAGCCAAGGGGTCATGCCGGCATGTATGGCGTCATTCCCGTCGCCAGCACCCGTCCGGACGCAGCCTTCGGCGTGCTTTTCACGCACCACGAGGGCTATTCGACCATGTGTGGCCATGCCACCCTGGCGCTGGCGAAATGGGCTGTCGAGACAGGCCGCATTGCGGTGTCGGAGCCCGAAACCCGCTTTGCCATCGAAGCGCCATGCGGGCTGATCGCGATCACGGCGCATGTCAGGGGCGGGGTGGTGACCGAGGCCAGCTTCGCGAGCGTGCCCGCCTTCGTGGACCGGCGCGATCTTGGCGTTCAGGTGCCGGGTTTTGGCCTTGTCATCTGCGATATCGCCTATGGCGGCGCGTTCTATGCCATCGCGCCGGCATCTGCCTTCGGTCTTGCCTTTGGATCAACACCGCTTGAGCGCCTGGTCGAGGCAGGCTCAGCCCTCACCGATGCCATCCGCAGCACCATCCCTGTGGTGCATCCAGAAGAGCCCGATCTCGGTTTTCTCTATGGCACCATCATCACCGATGAAGCTGTCCCACCCCACGAAAGCGCCAACCTGTGCATCTTCGCGGAACGCCAGATCGACCGCTCGCCAACCGGATCGGGCGTGACCGCGCGCATGGCACTGGACCATGCCAAGGGCCTGGTGACGAGCGGTATCTCGCGCCGTTTCCGCAGCATCACAGGCGGGGTCTTCACAGGAGAGGTGATCGCGGCCACCCATGCCGGTGATCATCCCGCCGTCACGGTGCGCGTGAGCGGTACCGCGCACTGGATGGGGCGTGGCGAGTTCCTGATCGAGGCCGATGATCCGCTCGGGCATGGCTTTCAGTTGCCAAGGCTGCCGGGCTGAAGGCGGGACAAGAAAGAATCCTGTTACCGTCCACGATCCTCATCCTGAGCTCGTCGAAGGAGGAGCTTCAGCGCGCCGCAAACTGGAACCCATCCCTCGACGGGCTCAGGATGAGGATGCGTGGGGCCAGAATGGCTCCAGCGTTCACATTGGAGAACAGAGCACGTCACCGGGCCACCAGCACCTGCCTGCATTCGGGCGGTAGCGCATCCACCGACATGGGCGGCTTTGGCTTGGGCGGCGGCCCGGTGCGCGGCACTTTCGGTGCGAAGATCGCTTTCTGCTGGGTGGCGAGCCAGTCGGTTAGTTCCTGTCCGCAGCCATCGCCTGATGGCGGGCTGTCCTGATCCTGGCAGGTGTTCGAGCCATCCGGGCAACCCATGCGGATGTGGAAATGGTAGTTGTGGCCCCACATCGGCCTGACCTTGGCCAGCCAGGCCCGGTCGCCGGCGGCATCACTGCACATGCCCTTCTTGATCGCCGGATTGACGAAGATGCGGTGGACACGCTGGTCCTGCGCTGCATGGCGGATCAGGCGGGTGTGGTTCGCCGTCCAGACATTGGGGTCGATGTCCATCCAGTCGGGGCGGACCATGTTGGTGGCGGCCATGTTCTCGCGCTGGTCGCGGGAGAGGCGTGCGCGCGGCATCGGCGTCAGCCAGATGTCGGCATCCAGCCCCACCTGATGCGAGGCATGGCCGGTCAGCATCGGCCCGCCGCGTGCCTGGCTGATGTCGCCCACCAGGATGCCGGGCCAATTTGCGATACGCGGCGCTGATTTCGCAAGGCTTTCGAGATAGCTGATCAGGTCTGGATGGCCCCACATCCGGTTCCGGTTCAGCCGCATCACCTGCCAGGTGTCGCCATCGACCTCCAGTGCGGTGGCCCCTGCCAGGCAGCCGCGCGCGTAAGAGCCGATGGCGCGCGCCTCCATGCTGACTGCGGGCGTATTGCGCTTGCCGAACTGCACCTTTGCAGCCCAGTCAGGGGTTTTCTCCAGCACATTCGCCCTGCGGTTGGCCTCTTCCTCGGCGGTCGATTGCGCGAGCGCGGGCGACATCGCGGCCAGAGTCACGGCACCAAGGGCGATCAGGCAGCGGGAGCCGATAGGAACAAGGCGAAGCAGCATGACTGAATCTTGCCTGCTTCGCGGCATTTCGGCAAGCACCCGGAGTGCGCGCGCTCTCACGCCATCAGAGGCGAGCCGTCCGTGCGCACGAGGTTTGCGAGGAACTGGTCGGTGGCGGCCTTCCAGGAGTGACGAAGGGCAAAGGCGCGGCAGTTCCCGCGCGGGATGTTCAGCGCCGCCAGTGCCGCCGCCTTCAAGTCATCACTGAGGACACCGACAGGTTCGTCACCGATCACGTCGCGCGGTCCCTGCACGGGATAGGCCGCGATGGGCAGCCCGCAGGCCGCCGCCTCAAGCAGCACAAGCCCGAAGGTGTCCGTCAGGCTCGGAAACACGAACACATCCGCGGACGCGTAGAGCGCTGCCAGATCTGCCCCCGCCTTGAAGCCTGTGAAGACCGCTTCCGGATAGCGCCTCGCCAGTTCAGCGCGGTCCGGGCCGTCGCCGACCACCACCTTGGTGCCGGGCAGGTCGAGTGAGAGAAACGCATCAAGGTTCTTCTCGACAGCGAGCCGCGCCACGGTGATGAAGATCGGGCGCGGGAGATCGAGCACGGATGGATGATCGGGGTTGAACAGCTCCGTGTCGACGCCGAACGACCACATCGCCAGATGGCGGAACCCACGCCCGGCAAGATCGCGCATCATGGTCGGGGTGGCCACCATCATCGCCGTGCCCGCTCCGTGGAAGCGGCGAAGAAGGGCATAGGACCAGCGTTCCGGCACCGGCGCGCGGGCGCGCAGATAGGCGGGAAACTGCGTGTGGTAGCTGGTGGTGAAGCGCAGCCCCAGCTTCTTGCACGCGCCGCGTACAGCCCAGCCGATCGGACCTTCCGTGGCCAGATGGATCGCATCGTAATGTCCGGCTTGAAGCCGCCGCACCACGGACCTGGCGGACACCATGGCGAGCCGGATGTCCGGATAGGACGGCATCGGCAAGCTGCGGAACTGGTCCGGCGACATGACATCGACCTGCGCGCCCCGGCTCGCCAGCTCGCCTATCGTGGCTTCAAGGCAGCGCACCACGCCGTTGACCTGCGGTGCCCAGGCATCCGTGGCGATCAGGATCCGCATCAGACAAGTTCGTTCGCGGCCTGCGGCTCAAGCCTGTGCGGACCCATAGGCCCGGAACCCGCATCCGGCAGGGCAATGCTCCAGTCGATGATCTCGAAGGTGCCGTCGATCCGTTCCACCAGAGCGGTGCAGCCTTCGACCCAGTCGCCGCAATTCATGTAGGTGATGCCGTCCATGTCGCGGATGGCTGCATGGTGGATGTGACCGCAAATCACGCCCTCCGCATTGCGGCGCTTCGCTTCTGCGGCAAGGGTGGCCTCGAAAGCGCTGATGAAGTTCACGGCTTTCTTCACCTTCAGTTTCGCCCAGGCCGAAAATGACCAGTAGGTCAGGCCCATGGCGCGGCGCACGGCGCTGATGCGCGCGTTGATGGCCTGCGCCGTGCGGTAAGCCCCGTCTCCCAGACGGGCAAGCCATTTCGCGTGCATCACCACGGCATCGAACTGATCACCATGGATGATGAGGTACTGGCGGCCATTTGCGCCGGCATGCAGGGCGTGGTCCACGATCTCGATGCCACCAAAACTGTGGCCGAGATAGTCGCGCGCAAATTCGTCATGGTTGCCCGGCATGAAGACGACGCGTGTGCCGCCCTGTGCCAGCGCCAGGAAAGCCTGCACCACGTCATTGTGCGCCTGCGGCCAGAACCATGTCTTTTTCAGCCGCCAGCCATCGACGATGTCGCCGACCAGATAGATCGTGTCGGCCTTGTGCTGGTCGAGGAAGGTCAGCAGCAATTCCGCCTGACAGCTTTTCGCCCCAAGGTGAATGTCGGAAATGAACAGTGTTCTGAAATGTTTGGGCATCATCGGCCTGTCAACGATCACGGCAGGAATGATAATTATCTGGCGCAACAATGGCAATTTGCCAGTGCTGCCCGGACAGGAGTTTGCATGATAGGCGAAACAGAGGCAGTAAACCGCCGCGTGTACAGGCGTCCTTCCTTACGGACCAAGCCGGGGCAGCACAGGCCCGGCGGGCGGTGCCGTCCGGGCGACGTTCATGACATTGGCGAGAAGGGCATAATAACTCGCCGTGGTCACAAGATCGATCAGGCCCTGTTCACCGAATTGTGCCTTCACGGCCTCGTAGGTGATATCGGACCAGTGGTCATGCGCCCACAGTTCCGCCAGCGCGTCGAAGATCAGGGCCTCGTCTGCATCCAGCGTGTCGGGGCGGCGGCCCTGTGCGATGGCGGCGATCGTCTGTGCCGACATGCCGGATGCTTCGGCGATCGGCGCATGGATCGCCCATTCCACGGGCTGCTGGTGCCGACGCGCCACCAGCAGGATGATGAACTCGCTGAGCCTGAGGCCAAGCGCATTGTGATAACGGCAGTGTTCGCCGACCTTCTGCACCCTGAGCATCAGCTCCGGCGAGCGCAGCAACGGCACGAACGGTCCGAACACCGCTGTTCCGCGTGAGGCCTTGAACGCTGCGCAGGCCTCGTCCTGCACGGGGCTGAGCTGGTCGGCGGAGAGCGGCGGCATGCGATCATGTGACATCAGCGGATGGTGAGGGCTGCAAGCCTGATGTCAACCGGATCGGGCGCCTTCGGCCCGGTCTCCCACAGATGGTTTGAGACCTTGGCTGCCGTCTTGTGGCCAAGAGACTCACAAGAGGCTCACAACAGGCTCACACGCCTTCGTGAGCAGCCCGGCTTGGGGCTGGTCAGCAGGCACAACCTCGCTATCCTTACGGCTGCAACCACGGTGGGACGTCATGATGCTGAAGCAAACGATGCGATCTGCGCTGCTGGCGCTGGCAGGTCTTGCCGGATTGATCACCACCGCACATGCCGCCGAGCCGGGATGCAGGCCCGATGTGGCGCAGATGCGCAGCCCGGTCATCAAGGCGTCGCTGAAGGCGGATGAGGCGCGCGTCACCTTTGTCGGGCATTCGACCTTCCTGATCGAAAGCGCCAGGGGCATCTCCGCCGCGACCGATTACAACGACTATGTCAGGTCCGACAAGGTTCCGCTGGTCGCAACCATGAACAAGGCGCACACCACCCATTATTCGCGCAATCCGCAGGATGGCATCGTCCATCTGCTGCGCGGCTGGGATCCGGCGGGCGGCAAGGCTGCCCATGATGTCACGGTGGATGACATGCGCGTCCGCAACGTGCCGACCAACATCCGCACGTTCAACGGCTCCACCGATTTTGACGGCAATTCGATCTTCATCTTCGAGGTCGGCGAGTTGTGCATCGTGCATCTCGGGCACCTCCACCACACGCTGGAACCGGGACACCTGCGCGCCATCGGGCGGGCGGATGTGCTGCTGGTACCCGTGGATGGCGGCTACACGCTCGACATGGACGGCATGATCGAGGTTCTGCAGACGCTGCAGGCGCGCGTGATGATTCCGATGCACTTCTTCGGCCAGTCCACGCTCGAACGCTTCATCGACAAGGCCAGCGCCAACTGGAAGATCGAGCGCCGCGACACCCCGAGCCTCGTCCTCTCCCGCGCCAGCCTGCCGCGCCAGCCGACCGTGATCGTCCTGCCGGGCCGATGATGGCCCGCTGACGCGCTGATAAACCATCTGTAAACAATTGCTGCGATGGTGTGCCGAACCATTCCGGCCATCACGTGAACATCGCAGCCCTGATCCAGAACCAGTTGTTGCAGACCCTGTTTCAGGCGCTTGCCGCGTCTGACCAGCCGCTGAAGGCTGGCGACAAGGTTCAGGCGGCCTTTGTCGGCTGGGCAGACGAGGGGGCTGACCCGTCCTCCGCCCCGTCCTCCACCCTGTCCTCCGCCCTTGCAACCGCGCGCGTCCAGATCGGCACACAGACCGTCAACCTCCTGCTTGGCGCCGATGCGGCCCGGCGCGCTGCGCTTCAGCCCGGCGCTACCCTCAATCTCGTTGTCGACAAGCCCGCCCAGGGTGCGGAGCCAGCGCAGATGCGGCTGGTGTCGATCAATACGGCGGCGGGGCAGGGCGCTTCCCTGGCCCAAGCGGCTGCTCCTGCCATTTTGCGCAGGCAGCAGGTCGCCACGCCACTCACCCAAGGCGCATCTGATGCCGCACGTCTTGCGGCAGGGCCGGTCGCCGGTGCGGCACTGGCCAGGCAGGACAGTTTCGCGCCGCTCTTCGCCAACCTTCAGGCCCTGGTTCAGGCGCAGGTTGCCCTGCCATCATCCGTGCTTCAAGCGGCCTTGCGCGTTCTGAATCAGCGATTGCCGATTGCGGGCAGCAATGTCGCGCCCGGGTCCTTGCAGAAGGCCGTCAGCGCATCGGGCCTGTTCCATGAGGCTCATCTGGCGCAACGACAGCCAGCCGAGGCAGCCAGCGATCTCAAATCGGCTCTGCTCGTTTTGCGTCAGGTCTTGTCCGAGGGCGTGCGCGGCCAGCAGACTGCGCGCCCCGACGCCTTGCCGGTGCCCAAGGGCGCACCTTTGCCGGACAGCGAAACAGCCGGAAGGCAGGGTCGGCCCGAGCCGTCTGCGCAGCCAGCGCCTCAGGCTCGCCCCACGGCCCCCTTCCGCGAGGGTTTGCCCGTGCCGCAGGCCAGCGCCATGGCCAGTATCGATCCGGCCAGCCAGAGCGTCCCTGCCATGCTGGCCAAGGTGCTTGAGGGCACCGAAAGCGCTCTCGACCGGCTGACACTCGGACAATATGCGTCCCTGCCCAATGCAGCCGATGCTGCGCCCGGCGCGCCTCTCAACCGCTGGCACGTCGAACTTCCGATGATTCTGGACGGGTACACGGCCATGCTGCCGCTGGAGATCGAGGAGGATCGGGGCGGCGGGACAACAAGCGCGCCTGGCGCGAAGCTCTGGCGCGTCAGGTTCGCGCTGGATGTCGAGCCGATGGGACCGGTGCATGCCCTTGTCACGATGCAGGGCAAGGTCATCGGCGTGTCTGTCTGGGCCGAGCGCGATGCAACCTCGCAACTTGTCAGGGATTTCGCGCCTGATCTTGAGGCAGCCTTGCTGGACAGCGATTTCGAGCGCGCCGAGATCGACGTGATCGCTGGCCAGCCGATGCGGCGCGTGGCCCATGCCGGGCATTATCTGGATCGCCGCTCATGAGTGTCGCAAGCCGCCACAGGCCGGTGCCGGGCCGCCGCATGGCGGTGGCGCTGGAATATGACGGCAGCGCTGCTCCGCGCGTCACGGCCAAGGGGCAGGGCGAGGTTGCCGAAAAGATCATCCAGACCGCGCGCGACGCGGGTGTTCCGGTCGAGGAGAATGCGCTGCTGGCGCAAGCCCTCGCCTGTGTGGAACTCGACGACCATATCCCGGAGGATCTCTACAAGGCCGTGGCGCAGGTCATCGGCTTCGTGCTGGGCTTGAGAAGCCGCGCGGTTTGACAGGCTGCTGAAAAAATCCCTTGCCGTCATTGCGAGCGAAGCGCGGCAATCCAGAAACCCCGCGAAAGAACCACTGATGGTGGCAGCTCCGTCCTGAAGGTCGTCGTAAACTGCCGACGACCGCACTGGATTGCTTCGCTAAGCTCGCAATGACGGTCCTGCAGCGTTTTCAGCAAACAGTCAGAGCATTGCGCACAGAAGCGCGCACCGGTTTGTGAGGACGCAAGGCTCCATCGTGTCATGAATGAGCGTATCGCCGAAAGACCATCTTAACCGCGCCGTTTGGCGCTTCCTTAAAGCTGTGCTGGTAACAAACGGGCATGGTTCCCGAGCCCGCCCTTCCGCTTGCCGCACATTCCGGCGCTCTTGCACGCCTCCTTGGGCGCAGCGGCGCCCTTGCACGCCTTGTGCTGCGCAGCCGTAATCTGGCGGGCCCGTTCACAGACAGCAGCATCGAGGCCCGCACGCGCAGGGCTGCGTTGTTCAGCGTGGGCGCGCGCGTGTTCAACGCCGGTCTGCTGTTCCTCACGCATGTCCTCCTGGCGCGCTTGCTTGGCGCTGCCGAGTTCGGCCTGTTCTCGCTTGCGAGCACCTGGGTTCTGGCGCTGCTCGGGCTGGCGACGCTGGGCCTGACCATGACGCCGCAACGTTTCGGGCCTGATTATGCAGCGCGTGACGAGCAGGGTCTCATGGCCGGCCTTTACCGCTTCGCGCATCTTGCTCCGTTCATCGCCGGCTCGCTGATCGCCATGGCAGGTGGTGCCGTCCTGCATCTTTTCATGCCGCATCTGCCAGAGGAAACCCGGCTTGTGATCGGGCTGGCCCTGTGCGCGCTGCCTGCGCTGGCGGTGATCGACGTGGTCGAGGGGTTTGCGCTGGCGCACGAATGGAATGATCTGGCCTACGGTGTGACCTTCATCCTCAGGCCGCTTTTGCTGCCTGTCCTGCTTCTGGGAGGCTGGCTGGGCGGTTCTCCCGCCCTTGCGCTGCCGGCCGTTGTCGCTTTCGTGCTGTCCGCGTGGATTGCCGCCATCTGCCTCGTCGTACTGATTCGCCAACGCATGCGCGGGCTTTATCCAAAGGTTGCCCCGCGTGACGAAAAGCGCCGCTGGTTCGCGCTGGCATTGCCCGCGCTGTTTGCCGACGGGGCGTTTCTCACCATGGCCTATGCCGATGTGCTGTTGCTGTCGGCTTTCGCGCCTGCAGCCGAAGTCGGGGTCTATGTGGCCGCCACGAAAATCGTCGGCGTGGTCGCTTTCGTGCATTTCGGCCTGTCCTATGCCTCAGCCCACCACTTTGCGCGCCTGCATGCCGAGGGTGGACACCGGGCGCTGGTCGCTTATGCGGGCAAGGCCGCAAGCTGGACGTTCTGGCCGTCACTGGTGGCGGCAGGCCTCCTTGCCCTGGCTGCGCCTGTGCTGATGGGCCTGTTTGGCGAGGATTTCAGCGCAGGAGCCATGCTGGTGCCGGTTCTGTTGGTGGCTCTGGTGGCGCGCGCCTTCATCGGGCCTTCCGAGCAGCTCCTGATGATGACGGACCGGCAGCGCATGGTCACGGCCATCTATGGCCTCGCCGCATTGCTGAACATTGCGCTCGTGTTGCTGCTCGCGCCCCGTTTCGGTGCCGTGGGCGT
>JANMHN010000362.1:0-5183 GCA_031375185.1 Allobosea sp.
GAAGCGATCCGCATCTATCATGAAGACACGCACAACATGGCCGAAGGGGCGGGGGCTGCGCCGCTTGCGGCGCTGATCAAGGAACAGGACCGCATGCAGGGCAAGCAATGCGCCGTGATCCTGTGCGGCGGCAACATCGACCGCGACTGGGCCGCCACGATCCTGAGCGGCGGCACGCCCGTGCCACGGTGAACCATACAAACCGTAGCGTCCTCATCCTGAGCCCGTCGAAGGACGAGGGTCCAGTTGATGCGCCTCTGGGCCTCCTCCTTCGACGGGCTCAGGATGAGGATTTTCCCAGAACGTCATTTCTGACCTGAGTGTGCCATGACCGATCCACGACTTCCCGTCCTTGCCGAACTCGAGCGCAAAATCCTGTGGCTCTCGACATGGACAATCCACAACGCCAACCATCTGCGTGACGCCGGCGAGGTCAAGGTCGGCGGGCACCAGGCTTCGTGCGCGTCGATGGCGACGATCATGACGGCGCTCTACTTCGGTTCGCTCCGCCCGCAGGACCGCGTGGCCGTGAAGCCGCATGCCGCGCCGATCTTTCATGCCATCCAGTATCTTGCTGGCAACCAGACACGCGAGAAGCTGCAGAATTTCCGTGGCTACAAGGGCGCGCAGAGCTATCCCTCGCGCACAAAGGACATCGACGATGTTGATTTCTCCACCGGATCGGTGGGGCTTGGCGTGGCGCAGACGCTGTTTTCATCGTTGGTGCAGGATTACGTCACAGCCCATGGCTGGATGAAGGACAGGCCCGAAGGCCGCATGATCTCCCTCATCGGCGATGCTGAAATGGACGAGGGCAACATCTACGAGGCGCTGATCGAGGGCTGGAAACACGGGCTGCGCAACACGTGGTGGATCGTCGATTACAATCGCCAGTCACTCGACGCGGTCATCCGCGAAGGCCTCTGGGCCAAATTCGAGACCATGTTTGCCAATTTCGGATGGGATGTGGTGATCGTCAAACACGGCAAGCTGCAGCAGGCTGCCTTTGCCGAGCCGGGCGGCGACAGATTGCGCGTCTGGATCGACACATGCCCGAACCAGCTCTATTCGGCGCTCACCTTTCAAGGCGGCGCGGCCTGGCGCAAGCGCCTCCTGGATGAAATCGGTGATCAAGGCCCGGTCACAGCGCTGATCGAGCGGCGCAGCGATACGGAGCTTGCCGAACTGATGGGCAATCTGGGCGGCCATGACATGCCGTCGCTGCTGGAGGCGTTCGAGGCTGCGACCACGCATAACCGTCCGGTCTGCTTCATCTGCTACACCGTCAAAGGCTTCGGCCTGCCACTGGCTGGTCACAAGGACAACCATGCCGGCCTGCTCACGCTCACACAGCTTGAGGGCTATCAAAAGGCTGTCGGCGTCCGGGCCGGGCATGAATGGGACAAGTGGGAAGCTGCATCGCTGCCTGCGAGCGATCTGCAGCGTTTCGTGGATGAGACGCCGTTTTTCGCTGCGGGCCGCCGCCGTCTGACCGCGCCGACGGTGCCTGTACCTGCCGCGCTGATATATCCTGCTCCTGGTGCCAAGCCGATTTCGACGCAGATGGGTTTTGGCCAGATTCTCAACGAAATCGCACGAGAGGACACTCCGCTCGCCACACGCATCGTCACAACCGCGCCGGACGTCACGGTGTCGACAAATCTCGGTCCTTGGGTCAACCGGCGTGGCCTGTTCGCGCGCGAAACAATGGCCGATACCTTCAAGGCAGAGCGCATCCCCTCTACGTACAACTGGGAGTTCTCGCCAAAGGGTCAGCATCTGGAACTTGGGATTGCCGAGTCCAACCTGTTTCTTGCCCTGTCCGCCTTCGGCCTGTCGCACACGATCAACGGCGAGCGGTTGCTGCCGATCGGCACGGTCTATGATCCCTTCATCTATCGTGGGGCTGACCAGCTCAATTATGCCTGCTACCAGGATGCCCGTTTCATGCTGGTGGCAACGCCCTCCGGCGTGACGCTGGCTCCAGAAGGCGGCGCGCATCAATCGATCGGCACGCCTCTGATCGGAATGGCGCAGGACGGCCTGTGCTCGTTCGAGCCGGCCTTTCTGGACGAACTTGCCGTGATCATGCGGTTCGGCTTCGATTACATGCAGCGTTCGGGGGAGGGTGAAACCGGGAATGAGCCCGATGAACGGACCTGGCTGCGTGACCAGACAGGCGGATCGATCTACCTCAGGCTGTCGACACGGCCTGTGGAACAACCTGCACGTGCCATGACGCCTGATCTGGCCCGTGACATTGTCGATGGTGCATACTGGATGCGAAGGCCCGGCCCCAACGCACAGATCGTGGTGGTCTACACGGGCACCCTCGCGCCGGAGGCCATCAAGGCTGTCGGCCTGATGGGCGAAGACAGGCGCGATATCGGCCTGCTTGCCATCACATCGGCGGACAGGCTCAATGCGGGCTGGACAGCAGCCCAGAGGGCACGCGAGCGCGGGGTCGCGCATGCACGCAGTCATGTCGAGCGGCTGCTCGATGCCCTGCCTCGGAATTGCGCGCTGATCACCCTGATCGACGGCCACCCGGCAACTCTGGCGTGGCTCGGGGCCGTGCATGGCCACCGGACCCGTTCGTTGGGCGTGGAGCATTTTGGCCAGACCGGCAGCATCGCCGAGATTTACCGTCATTTCGGCATTGATGCAGACGGCATCATGCGCGCGGCGGAGGCGCTCACCCCCGGTCGCCCGATCCGGCATCTGAAAGCGGTCTGATTGTCCGGAGGCTCCCCTTTAACCCTCCCTCAACCATCGCGGGATAGTCTCAAGCCATGGTCATCCGCCGTGGTCCCCGCCGTTTTCTCGCGTCCATTGCCTTCTGCTTTGCGGCGGCGGCCTGCGTGGCGTACTTTCTTTATCATGCCCACAGCGGCCCGCGTGGCTTTGAGACCAAGCAGGAACTGAAGGTGCAGATCGCGGAACTTGTGATCGATCTCAACGCTCTGAAGGCCGAGCGTGCTGAATGGGAAGCCCGCGTTTCGCTGATGATGCGCAATGAAGTTGATCGCGACATTCTTGACGAGCGTGTCAGGGCATCCCTTGGTCGTGTTCACAAGAACGATGTCGTGATCATCGGGCGTTGAGACGCACCGTTCGCACCTGCGAGAATGCAGCGCACAACAGTTGCGGATGTGTTGATTAACAAAATTTCAGTTAAACACGATTTTCTATTTATTTTCATCTATTTAGAATGCAATGAGTTGGCGTAAAAACCGCTCGCCAAATGCCCCGCGCCGTCCTATCCTCTAATGCGCAAGACCTTACGGAGGACATGATGGCTGTTGCCGCTCGCAAAGCGAAGTCTGTCGGGGTGAAATCCGCATCGAAGCCGACCATGAAGGTCGTTTCCAACGTTCCTCAATTGACCAGGGACGAGGATCTGCACGCCTACGCGCAGATGCTGCAGATCCGCCGTTTCGAGGAAAAATCCGGCCAGATGTATGGCATGGGGCTGATCGGCGGGTTCTGCCATCTGTACATAGGCCAAGAGGCAGTGGTCATCGGCATGCAGATGGCATCCAAGCCGGGCGATCAGGTCATCACAGGTTATCGTGACCACGGCCACATGCTGGCCTGCGGCATGGAATCACGCGGCGTCCTTGCAGAGTTGACCGGGCGACGCGGCGGATATTCGCGCGGCAAGGGCGGCTCGATGCACATGTTCAGCCGGGAGAAAAAGTTTTTCGGCGGCCACGGCATCGTCGGCGCGCAGGTCTCTCTTGGCACCGGACTTGGCTTTGCCAACTGGTACCGCAACGATCCGTCGGTCAGCCTTGTCTATTTTGGTGATGGTGCCGCCAACCAGGGCCAGGTCTACGAAAGCTTCAACATGGCGGCGCTGTGGAAGCTGCCGGTGGTCTACATCATCGAGAACAACCGCTATGCGATGGGCACGTCGGTGAACCGGGCCTCGGCCCAGACGGATTTCTCCCGCCGCGGCATCTCCTTCAACATTCCGGGTGAGCAGGTCGATGGCATGGACATCCGCGCGGTGAAGGCCGCCGGGGAGCGCGCCATGGAGCATGCCCGCTCCGGCAAAGGGCCTTACATCCTTGAAATGCAAACATACCGCTATCGCGGCCACTCCATGTCCGACCCGGCGAAGTATCGCTCCAAGGACGAGGTGCAGAAAATGCGCGAGGAGCACGACCCCATCGAGCAGGTCCGTGCCCGCCTCATCAACCAATGGAAGGTTGCAGAGGAGGAATTGAAGGCGATCGATGCCAAGGCCCGCGATGTCGTCAACGATGCGGCCGAGTTCGCCACCCATGACCCCGAGCCGGACGTTTCGGAACTCTACACCGACATCCTGCTGTAAATTCCCGGTTCTCCGGTTCTTCGCGTCACCCTCTCCGATCTCTGAAGTATCGAGCGCAATCCCATGCCGATCGACATTCTCATGCCCGCCCTGTCACCCACGATGGAACAGGGCAAACTCGCCAAATGGCTCAAAAAGGTCGGCGACAGGATCAAGCCAGGCGACATCCTGGCGGAGATTGAGACCGACAAGGCGACTATGGAGGTCGAGGCCGTCGATGAGGGCGTGCTCGCCAGCATCCTGGTCGAGGGCGGCACGGACAATGTTGCGGTCAATGCCCGGATCGGCGTGATCGCAGGCGAGGGCGAGGATGTCAGCACTGCTGCCTCCGGTGTCATTCCCGGCGCGCCACAGGCGCGGGAAGGGAATCCACCCGCAGCTCCCGTTTCTGGATCCCCTTCCCAGCCCGCTGCGCGGTCTGCCGGGGATGACACCGTGGCCGCCCCCGCAATCATCAGCGCCTATGACGCCTCGTCCGAAGTCGCCGCCGGCACCGAAATGGTCAACACCACGGTTCGCGAGGCCCTGCGCGATGCCATGGCCGAAGAAATGCGCGCCGATGGCAATGTCTTTGTGATGGGCGAGGAGGTCGCAGAATACCAGGGCGCCTACAAGGTCACGCAGGGGCTCCTGCAGGAGTTCGGCCCCAAGCGCGTGGTCGACACGCCCATCACCGAACATGGTTTTGCCGGCATCGCCGTCGGCGCGGCCTATGAGGGCCTGCGCCCCATCGTCGAATTCATGACCTTCAACTTCGCCATGCAGGCCATCGATCACATCATCAATTCCGCCGCCAAGACGCTTTACATGTCCGGCGGTCAGCTTGGCTGCCCCATCGTGTTTC
>JANMHN010000469.1:0-4801 GCA_031375185.1 Allobosea sp.
CTGTGCCCCCGAGAGCGCCGCCATCGGCACGCCCGGCCCCGGATGCACGCTGCCCCCCGCCAGATACAGACCCGGTATCGTGGTTCGCGCTCCCGGTCGCCTGAACGAGGCCTGCCAGCCGTGGCTCGCCTGCCCGTAAAGCCCGCCCCCCGTGGCCGGGAACAGCTGGTTGAACCCCTCCGGGCTGGTCGTGACCGCCGGGCCTGAATGCAGCGTCAGCCCGCAGGATGCCATCAGCTTTGCGGCCCTGTCCTCGCATCTGGCGATCTCCTCATCGGTGTAGGTGTGGCTGTCGCCGTTGGCAGGTGCATTGATCAGACATAGCAGGCGCTCTGGCGCGCCCATGTGGGCGTTTCCGCGCACGGGATCGGGCGCGCCGCCGCGTTTGTCGGCTGTCGCCGGATTCAGCCCCTCATCATCCCTGTCCTGCGCACAGACATAGACGGTCGGCTCGTGCGGAACCTCGCCCTGCCTGAAGATGGCATCGAACTCGGCGGGATAATCACGGCTGAAGAAAACATTGTGCCGGATCAGCGGAAAACCGCTGGTCCGGGCATGGCGGCAACTGACGATGGCAGACAGCGAGCGGTCCGCCTTGCGGGCGCGCGGTGTTGCAGGGATCAGATCATGGCCAAGCAGGCCAGCACCAAAAGCCGCGTAGTCCCCGTTGAAGATAACGGCGCTGGCAGGCAGCATCTCGCCATCTGACAGCACCACGCCTTCGGCGCCCGATGCGCCTGTCTTGATCCGGGCAACATGCGCGCCGAACCGGAAAGCAGCCCCCTTCGTCGTGGCCAGATCGCAGATGGCGCGAGCCAACGCGTGCATGCCGCCCTTGACGCTCCAGACACCAGCCTGCTCCGCATGGGCGATGAGCATCAGGGTGGCTGGCGCGGCAAACGGCGAGGAGCCGCAATAGGTGGCATAACGCCCGAACAGCTGGATGAGGCGCGGGTCGTTGAAGGAGCGGCCCAGAGCCGCCCACATCGTCTCGAACGGGCGCATCTTCAGCATGCCGAAAGGGTTGCGCAGCCCGTCCCGCACCATGTTGGCGGCCAGCCCCAGCATGCCCGGCTTCTCCGCCTGCATGAAACTGCGGTCGAGCAAGTCATGGATCGCGCGGGTTTCAACGGAAAAGGCCCTGAAACGTTCAGCCTCGGCCTTGCCGGCAAAGTGGCCGATGGCGTCGATGCTGGCCTCCACGCTGGCGAAGAGATCAAGCCGCGATCCATCAGTCCAGGCATGGCGGGCGAGGATGTCGAGCGGCGTCAGCGTGACGTGGTCGTCGAGGCTGGCGCCTGCCCGCTGGAACAGCGCCTCGAAGACATGGCGCATTGTGAAGACGGTCGGCCCCGCATCGACGGGTCGTCCGTCCACCATCAGTTGCCGCATCTTGCCGCCGGGCGTTGCGGCGCGCTCCACCACGGTGACGTCAAGTCCCTGTGATGACAGATCGAGCGCCGCCGCCAATCCGCCGATGCCGGCCCCGATAATCACGACGCGTCTCATCTCCATCAGCCCTTATGGCGTCCTTGCGAACCTGTGGGAACTCCGGGTTCTCCCTGATTGACAGCCTGAAAAGAGGTGTCCATTCTGCAGAACATTCAAAGTGTCAATTTGCAATGACACATGGTTACAGTGCAGGAGATGTCGCGATGATGCCAAGGATCGAGACAGCCATGCAGGCCGCATTGGCGATCACGCAGGCGTCCTGCCCGCCAAAGCTCGCCTCTGCCCTGAGCTATGCCGTGTTTCCGGGTGGCCATCGCCTGCGTCCAAGGCTGGCGATCACGGTGGCGCGCGCCTGCGGCGATCCAGACCCGGCTGCGGCGGATGCGGCGGCCTGTGCCATCGAATTCCTGCATTGTGCCTCGCTTGTGCATGATGATCTGCCCTGCTTTGACGATGCTGATCTGAGGCGTGGCAAGCTCACGGTCCACAAGGCCTTTGGCGAGCCTCTGGCCGTGCTGGTCGGTGATGCGCTGATCGTGCTGGCCTTCGAGACCATCGCGCGCGGCGTCACGCTGAACCCTGGAAAGATGCCCGGCCTCGTGCGCCTCGTGGCGCAGGCGGGCGGCGCGCCCCATGGCATCTGCGCCGGGCAGGCCTGGGAAAGCGAGCCGATGATCCCGATTGCGGAGTATCATCGCGCCAAGACCTCTTCGCTGTTTGCAGCCGCCACCGCCTCCGGCGCGCTGGCAGCCGGTCATGATCCCGACCTGTGGCGCACGCTTGGGGAGCGGCTGGGCTGTGCCTACCAGGTGGCGGATGACATTCGCGACGCTGCCGACACCAGCGACGAAATGGGCAAGCCAGCCGGGCAGGATGCTGCCCGCGGTCGCCCGAATGCCGTGCTCGAGCTTGGCATGGCCGGAGCGATCGGCTGGCTGGACCGCCTGATTGCCGAGGCGGTGGATGCCATCCCGGAATGCCCTGGGCAGATGGCGCTGAAAGTTGCCATCGAACGCGAGGCTACCAGCTTCCTGCCGGCGGAACTGCACATTCGCGCGGCCTGAGACCGGTCATGAGCGGCACTGGACCTGTGCCCGCATCGTGGCTGGATCGCTGGGCGGATGGGCTTTACAGCCTGCGCGACAGGTTGCTTGCCAGCCAGCGATTCCAGCAATTTGCCGCGCGCTTTCCGTTGACCAGGGGCGTTTCCGCGCGCCGCGCCCAGGCCTGCTTCGATCTGTGCGCCGGCTTCGTCTACTCGCAGGTGCTCTTCGCCTGCGTGAAGCTCGATCTGTTCGAGATTCTGGCCAGAAAGCCCCTGACGGTCAATGAGGTGGCCTCCATCACCGGCTTGCCGGCTGACTCGGCGCGCCGCCTTGTGCTCGGTGCTGCGGCTCTCGACCTGCTGCAGCCGCGCACGGGCGGACGCTATGGCCTGGGCCAGCTCGGGGCTGCCATGCGTGGCAATCCGGGTGTCAAGGCCATGATCGAGCATCACGCCATGTTCTATGCCGACATGGCGGACCCGCTGGCTCTGCTGCGCCAGGAACTCGTGGGCGGTAAGGTGCAGCAGACACAACTCTCGCGCTACTGGCCCTATGCTGGCGGTGAGGACCCGGCTGTGCTCGCGGCGGCGGATGTCAGCGCCTACACCGATCTGATGGCGACCTCGCAGCAATTTGTCGCTGACGATGTGCTGAATGCCTACGATGTCTCGCAGCACCGCCGGATCCTCGATGTCGGCGGCGGTGACGGGTCTTTCCTGCGTTTCGCCGCACGTCGCTCGCCGCGCCTTGCCCTGACGCTGTTCGATCTGCCTGCCGTCGTCGCGACCGCTGGCCCGCGCTTCGCGGCAGCGGGGCTGGCGGGCCGCGCCACGCTGGTCGGCGGCAGTTTCATCGCTGATGAACTGCCGAAAGGCTCCGACCTGATCACCTTGGTGCGCGTGGCCCATGATCATGATGACGGAACGGTCACGCCGCTGCTGGCCCGCATCCACGCCGCGCTGGAGCCGGGCGGCAAGCTCCTGATTGCCGAACCGATGGCGGGGAATGCCGCTTCGGCGGCGATGGCGGATGCCTACTTCGGCTTCTACCTGCTGGCCATGGGCACCGGGCGTGCCCGCCGTCCCGATGAACTGATCGCCATGCTGGTTGATGCCGGTTTCACGAATGCCCGCCAGATCGCCACGCCGCGCCCTCTTTTGACCGGCCTGATCGTGGCAGAAAAACCGCCCGTGTAAGTGTCTATACAAATTGACAGAGAAAAACGTCTTCTTATCATGACAGATCAGCCTGTCGTCCAGGCTGGCAATGAAGGGAATCAGGTGTCGTGAAGAACACCATGGCCATCGTCCTCAAGGAACCAGGGAGCCTCGTCCTCGACGAGGTCGGACTGATTCCGGCGACCGATGCCGATGTGCTTGTCGAGGTGCTCTGGTCGGGCATCAGCACCGGTACCGAGCGTCTGCTCTGGTCAGGCCGCATGCCGCATTTCCCCGGCCTGCAATATCCGCTCGTTCCCGGTTACGAGACCGTCGGCATCATCCGCGAGGCCGGATCTGCATCCGGTCGCACTGTCGGCACGCATGTGTTCGTGCCGGGTGCGCGCTGCTTCTCGAATGTCAGCGGCCTGTTCGGCGGTGCCGCGCACCATCTGGTTGCAGCGGGCGCAAAAGTCATTCCGCTTCCTGAAACGCTCGGCGAGAAGGGCGTCCTGCTGGCGCTGGCCGCAACGGCAAGCCATGCCATCGCAGGCGGCGGATTGCCGGACCTGATCGTCGGCCATGGTGTGCTGGGCCGGCTTCTGGCGCGCCTCACGGTCACCATGGGCGGCGCACCGACCGTCTGGGAAAAGAACCCGGTGCGCATGGCCGGTGCCGTTGGCTACGATGTCGTCGATCCCTCCAGCGATGCGCGCTGCGACTATCGCTCGATTTACGACGTCAGCGGGGATGGCAGCCTTCTCGATACGCTGATCATGCGCCTCGCCCGCGGCGGTGAGATCGTGCTCGCGGGCTTTTATGAAGCGCCGCTGTCTTTCGTGTTTCCGCCCGCGTTCATGCGCGAGGCGAAGATCCGCATCGCCGCCGAATTCCGCGAGCCTGATCTGGCCGCCGTCCTGGCCATGATCACCTCGGGTGATCTCGATCTGGATGGTCTCATCAGCCATCGCAGCGCGGTCTTAGCCGCGCCCCAAGCCTATGAAACTGCGTTCGCCGATCCGGCCTGCGTGAAAATGATACTCGACTGGAGAACATGTCCATGAACGCACCCGTCCTGAGCGCCACCACGGCCCTTGCCCCGCCAACACCGAACCATGCCCTCAATGCCGCACTGGCAGCCCATGG
>JANMHN010000259.1:0-10021 GCA_031375185.1 Allobosea sp.
TTGCGAGCAGTCCGATCATGTCGTCGTCGCCTCCGAACCCGTCGATGAGCGCCGCGACTGCTGGCAGGCCATCGCGGCGAATGCCTGCGTGGTGGTAAGGCACGGGCGTGTCGAACACCGTGCGCTTCAGGTCGGCCTGCCGCTGGCCGCCTGACGTCTCATGTCAAAGATGCCCTGATGGCCGACTTCGGCAACCCCTTGCCCATTGATGATGCGTTGCCTGCGCTGATCGCGGCCTTGCGCGCGGCCCCGAATGCCGTCGTTGTCGCACCTCCCGGTGCAGGAAAAACCACGCGGGTGCCGCTGGCCCTGATGGATGAGCCGTGGGTCAGGGGCGGCAAACTGATCATGCTCGAACCCCGGCGGCTCGCAGCGCGCGGGGCTGCGGCCAGGATGGCCTTTTCGCTCGGCGAAGAGGTCGGCGGGCTCATTGGCCTGCGCGTCAGGCTCGGCTCGAAAATCAGCGCCCGCACCCGCATCGAGGTCGTGACCGAAGGCGTGTTCGCCCGCATGATCCTTGAGGATCCGATGCTGGATGGGGTTGCCGGCGTCCTGTTCGACGAATTCCATGAACGTTCGCTGGATGCCGACCTTGGCCTTGCCCTAGTGCTCGATGCACAATCCGGCCTTCGCGAAGATCTCCGCATCGTGGTGATGTCCGCCACCATCGATGGCGCACGCGTGGCGAGCCTGATGGGTGATGCTCCCGTCATCAGGAGCGAGGGGCAGGCCTACCCGGTCCAAACCCGCTATCTCGGGCGTGACCCGCTGGCCTGCATCGAGGACGAGGTGGTGAAGGCCTGCCTTGGCGCGCTGGCCAGCGAGACCGGCTCGTTGCTGGTGTTCCTGCCCGGACAGGGCGAGATCATGCGCGTGGAGGAGCGGCTGAGGGAACGCCTGCGCGATCCCGCCGTCGACATCACCCCGCTTTATGGGGCACTTGATGCGGCTGACCAGGACCGTGCCGTGAACCCGTCTCCGCCCGGCCGCCGCAAGATCGTGCTGGCAACCTCGATCGCCGAAACCTCGCTGACCATCGACGGCGTGCGGGTGGTGATCGATTCAGGGCTGGCGCGCGTGCCGGTGCATGAGCCGGATGTCGGCGTCACGCGCCTTGTCACGGTGCGGGCCTCGCGAGCCGCTGTGGATCAGCGCAGGGGTCGGGCAGGCCGCACCCAACCCGGTATCTGCCTGCGCCTGTGGGAAGAAGCCGCCACGGGCGCGCTCGTGCCGTTCGCAACGCCGGAAATCCTCGCGGCGGACCTGTCGCCACTCATGCTCGATGCGGCGGCGTGGGGCGTGGCCGACCCGCGCACGTTGCGTTTTCTTGATCCGCCACCTGTTCCCGCGCTGACAGAAGCCGGCAAGATGCTGCGCGATCTGGGAGCGCTTGACGAGGATGGCCGGATCACGCCATCCGGTCGCCGCCTGCGCAGCCTGCCCCTGCCGCCGCGGCTCGCCAGCATGGTGCTGAAGGCAGCCGCGCTGGGGCATGGGCGGATGGCAGCCGATCTGGCCGCCGTGCTCGTCGAACGTGGCCTTGGCGGCGAGGGTGCCGATCTGGCCGAGCGCACCGAACGGTTCCAGCGCGAGAAAGGCCGCAGGGCACAGGACATGCGGCGGCTGAGCGCTGGCTGGGCAGAGCAGGCGGGAGGGCCGAAAACAGGCCCATCCATCAGCATCGGCGCGCTCTTGGCACTGGGTTTTCCGGACAGGATCGCAAAATCCAGGGGCCGTCCGGGTAGCTACATTCTGGCAAATGGCAGGGGCGCTGAACTTGAAGCCCATGACAGGCTGGCCAAGGCGGAATGGCTGGTGGTGGCCGAGATGTCCGGCAGCGCCGCCGCATCACGCATCCTGACGGCGGCATGGCTTGACGCCGCCGAAATCAGCCTCGTCGCCGGACCGCTGCTCGCCAGCTTTGACACGACGCAGTTTGACATGACAGCCCGCGCCCTGCGGCGCAGGACAGGTCAACGTGTCGGTGCCATCGTCGTGCAGGAGCGCGTGCTGCCCATCGAAACGGACAGCGCGAGCGCCGCCATCCTGGCGCGCGGACTTGCAGGCCTTGGCCTCGACACATTGCCATGGAGCAAGGCGCAGATCGCGTTGAGGGGCCGCGTGGCCTTCCTGCGCATGGCAGGTGATGGGGACTGGCCTGACCTGTCCAACGAGGGTCTGCGTGATGGCATCGAAATCTGGCTGGCACCCCATATCATGGGCCGGACGGGCCTTGCCGCCATCACGACGGATGATATGGCATCAGCCCTCGATCAGCTTTTGCCATGGGCGCTAAGGCAGAAGCTCGACCGGGAGGCCCCCGGCCATTTCGAGGCCCCGACCGGCACGCGCGTGCCTGTCGATTACGAGGCGGAGGCCGGTCCCACCATCGCGATCAGGGTGCAGGAATTGTTTGGCCTCAAGCAGCACCCCTCTCTGGCGGGCGGCAAGGTGCCGCTTGTGCTCGAATTGCTTTCGCCGGGGCACAGGCCGGTCCAGATCACGCGGGACCTGCCCGGTTTCTGGAAGGGATCATGGGCCGCTGTGAAGTCCGAGATGAAAGGCCGATATCCGCGCCATGTCTGGCCGGATGACCCCTCCGCCGCGATGCCCACGACGCGGGCCAAGCCGCGAGGCACCTGACAAATTTACCCCGGCCAAGGCCAATGTATCCTGGTCCGAGCCGCCCAGACCGCAATGTCAGTTTCCCATGCGGTTGCGCCACATCTCCTCGCCAATGGTGCAGGACACGCGCGGAACCCGGTTCTGCGCCGGCCTGATCAGGGTCGCGGGCTCTGCGGGCGCGTCGGAGATTTCCATGATCAGCTTGGTCCGGATGGCCTGGGCGAACTGAGCCTTGTCCTTGATCGAAATCACGAACGCGCCCTGCCCCCCGATCACGCAATCCTCATAATAGATGTCGAGGTCGTCGATATCGAGATAGCCTGGGCGCTTCACCGTGACGGGCAGGCCATTGATGGACATGCCCTTCCGCACCGCCTCGTCACGCGCCACCGTCACGGGGCGTCCCGAATTGTTGGGCCCGTCGCCGGAAATGTCCATGACCTTGCGCAGCGCCCGGAAGGGAAGCTCCTCCAGCAGCTTCACCGATGTGTCGATGGCAGCGGAGACGGAAGTGCGGCGCCCGCGCCGTGTGATCTGCTTTTCCAGGTCATCCGCGATGGCCATCGCCGCTTCCGGCGAATCGATCACCGTCCAGGGGATCAGGTGATGCTGGACATCGGAACCCGCCCATTCGAAAAACGTAATGCCGATGCGGCCCGTCGCTCCGTTGGCGATGGCCTTGTGAACCGCCGGCGAACGCAACGCCTCGACATATCCGGCACGTTGCAGGGCCAGTTCTTCAAGATCCATCGAGAACGAGATGTCGACAGCGAGCACAAGCGCGATATCCACCTCGGTCATCGTCTGTGCCGTGACAGGCGCAGGCCTCGTCGCGGCAAAACCAAGCGCCATGAGCGCAAAGGCGGCGAAAGAGAAAGTTCTGAGCATGGGCAGTCCCCGTGCGGGTCAGGCCCATCGCCCGACGATGACCCAAATCATCTCTCAAATGCCGGGAAAGGCAAGCCCGCAACACATGAAGGCCGTGCAGGTCACGCGCTCGTGCGCGCCATGCAGGTCACGCGCTCGTGCGCGCCTTCACGATGGCAACTGCGGCCTCGAAAGCCTCTTCGATGCCCATCCGGGACGTGTCGAGCAGCACGGCGTCAGCAGCGACCGTGAGGGGCGCATCGGCACGGCCCGAATCCCGCGCATCGCGACGGCGGATATCGTCCAGCACCGTGGCAAAAGGCGGGGCGTCGGCACGGGCCTGCAATTCGCGGTGACGCCGTTCTGCGCGCACCTCCGGCGAGGCTGTGACAAAGAGCTTCACTTGGGCATCAGGGCAGATCACCGTTCCGATGTCGCGACCGTCAAGCACGGCGCCCCCGGCCTGAGCTGCAAAACGCCGCTGCAACGCGACGAGGGCAGCCCGCACCTGGGGCATGGCCGCGACAACCGATGCCGCCTCGCCCATCTGCGCGCCGCGCAATCTCGTGTCGTCAAGGGTGGCCACATCAAGGGTGCCGGCAGCCTCTGTGGCGGCATGAAGGTCTGCGAGGGACTTGCCCATGTCCAGAACGGCGCGGGCAGTCGCCCGGTAAAGCAGTCCGGTGTCCAGATGCGGCAGGCCGAAATGCCCAGCAAGACGCTTCGCCAGCGTTCCCTTGCCGGATGCGGCAGGGCCATCGATGGCCAGGACAAGTGGCAGGACAAGCGGCTTGCCGCGGACGGATGGATGATCCGGCATCAGACGATCAGACATCAGGTGATCCTGGCTCCCAGCCCGTTCATCATGGCCAGAAAGGTGGGAAAGCTGGTGGCGATGGTGTCGCGATCATCCACAGCCATGTCCCTGACTGATGCCATGCCCAGGACCAGAAAGCTCATGGCGATCCGGTGATCGAGATGCGTCTTGACCATTCCGCCGCCCGCGACATGGCCCGCCCCGCCCGTGACGACGAGGTCATCGCCCTCGACATGCGCGGCGACACCGGCAGCTTCCAGACCGGCGGCGACGGCGGCAAGACGGTCCGATTCCTTGACGCGCAATTCGTGAAGGCCCTGCATGCGTGTGGTGCCGGCCGCAAACGCAGCGGCGACCGCCAGCACGGGATATTCGTCGATCATGGAGGGTGCCCGCTCCGCCGGAACGGTGACGCCGGTCAAGTCCGAATGCCGCACCCGCAAGGTCGCGACCTCCTCACCGCCCTCCTGCGACGTGCCCTGAACCTCGATCAAGGCCCCCATCTCGCGCAGAGTCGTGATCAGGCCGATGCGCAGCGGGTTCATCATCACGCTCTCGAGGATGATGTCGGAACCGGGGGTGATCAGCGCGGCCACCATCGGGAAAGCCGCAGACGAGGGATCAGCCGGGACGACGATCGGGGCAGGGCGCAACTCGGGCTGCCCGACCAGCGTGATCCTGCGGCCATGGGCACCGAAAGGCTCGACATGCACCTCGGCACCGAAATGGCGCAGCATCTTTTCGGTATGGTCGCGTGTGGCCTCGCGCTCGATCACGGTTGTTTCCCCCGGCGCATTGAGCGCTGCCAGCAACACCGCCGACTTGACCTGCGCCGACGCGACGGGCGTCTCGTAGGTGACCGGAATCATCTCATCAGGCCCCTGCAAGGTCAGCGGCACGCGCCCTCCCTCCATCTGGGACACAACCGTCACACCCATCTTCACCAGCGGATCAAGAATGCGCCGCATCGGGCGCTTGCGCAGGGAGCCATCACCGTCGAATGTCGTCGTGATGGGGTGGGAGCCGCACACCCCCATCATCAGGCGCGAGCCGGTGCCGGCATTGCCAAAATCAAGGATGCCAGCGGGCTGCTTCAGGCCGCCGATCCCCACGCCCTGCACGCGCCAGTGACCATCACCCTCGCGCACGACATGGGCTCCCAGCGCGCGGACCGCTTCGGCCGTGCGCAGGACATCCTCGCCTTCGAGAAGGCCCGAAATCCGGGTTTCGCCAACCGCCAGAAGCCCGAAGATCATCGAGCGATGCGACATGGACTTGTCGCCCGGCACACGGACGCGGCCCATGAGGGCAGAGGCCTTCGAGGATGTGGCGGGGCGGGGCGCATGGGGCTGATGATGGCTGGACACGGGCGCACATTACCGATCTGGAGGTGGCGGACATGGCTGGAATGGCCGCATCGTCCGATTGCATTGCCTTGCCGCTTTACATGCGCTGCGCCTTTGCGCCAACCGCCAGAATGCCTGCCTGAGCCGAAAAGAATTGACAGGACGGGCGTTGAGGGACTAACGCCAGCCAACTTTAGAGCCCTCAGGATCAGGATACAAAACCGTGGCCAAACCGGAACTCGGCATTAAACGCGTTTGCCCCGTCACGGGCCGCAAATTCTACGATCTCAACCGCGACCCTGTCGTCTCGCCCTATTCGGGCCAGGCCTATCCCCGTTCATTCTTCGAACCGCAGGCCAAGACCGTGGTGGCTGACGATGAGGAGGAAGAGGTTGAAGCCGCTCCCGTCGAACTCGTCGCCCTTGAAGAAGTCGATGCGGCAGAGCCCGGCGCAAAGGATGCCGCAGCCGTCGAAGACATCGACGAGGACATCGTGGCAGATGACGAGGAAGACACATTCCTCGAGGCCGACGAAGAAGACGATGACGATGTCGCTGACCTGATCGACGGCGATATCGTCGACGACGAAGAGACGTGATCTGAATTGCACTTGATGCATGCCTGCGAGGCGTGTAGAGACCGCTCACTGTCGGGGTGTCTCAATCGCCCCGGGATACAACCCGGTGACCGCACCCCATGCGGCCACCCGTGATGGGGCCATAGCTCAGCTGGGAGAGCGCCTGCATGGCATGCAGGAGGTCAGCGGTTCGATCCCGCTTGGCTCCACCAAAATCCTTTAAGGCCGCCCATCGGGCGGCTTTTTCATTGACAGACAGCCTCACTGCGTTTGACACGCAATTGATCTATGGCATGCTATGCCATATGAAGGCTGAACTGGTAATCCGCGACCGGCGTTTGTTGTCTGACGGCGCGATTATCGAGATTGTGGTGTGGAAGGTTCCGAAACCTGTGCCACCGACTGAGCATGGCTGGAAATATCGCCTGTTCTACGGACGCCCCGGCCAACGGCTTGTGGGCTATGACAACGAGCGGGGCAAAGGGGACCACCGTCACCTGCTCGGTGACGAATTATCGTATGTCTTTGTTTCACTTGAGCAGCTTCTGGATGATTTTGAAGCAGACATCATCGCCATGAGGGGAGAGCCTATATGAGTAAACTCGATGTCCACGTCGGCGGGAGCTTCGCCGACAGCAAACGGCGTGTTCTCGATGCGGTGTCACGTGCGGCTGGCGGAGAGACGGTCACAGAGGATCACATCACCTTCGACAGTTGGGAGGCGCTCGCTGCAGTGATGACGACAAAACGCTTCGCACTGGTTCGCCACCTCAAACGCCATCCGGAAGTCTCCATCGCAGCGCTCGCCCGGAGCCTGAAACGGGACTACAAGCGCGTACATGAAGATGTCGAGGCGTTGGCGGCTGCGGGGCTGGTCGAGCGGACGGAGGGCGGTCTCAGGGCAGATTACAGCGAAATCAGGGCTCAGATCGCGGTGTGATCCTCGCATAGCATGCAGGAGGTCAGCGGTTCGATCCCGCTTGGCTCCACCAAAACTTCCTAACCCTCACGGTTCAGCATCATGTCCGACACCACCTTGGCGGTGTAGTCCACCATCGGCACGATGCGCGCGTAGTTGAGCCGTGTCGGGCCGATGATGCCGACCACGCCGACGATCTGCTGGCGCGAGTCGCGGAACGGGGCGGCGATCAGCGACGAGCCCGACAGCGAGAACAGCTTGTTTTCCGAACCGATGAAAATGCGCACGCCGTCCGCGCCCTCGGCACGCGAGAGCAGCTCGATCACCTCCTTCTGGGTCTCGAGGTCGGCGAACAGCAGCCTGATCCGTTCGAGATCCTCCTGCGCGTTGAGATCCTCCAGAAGGTTGGCCTGCCCGCGCACGATGAGCTGCCGGGAGGCCTCGTTGCCGACGCTGACGGCAAGTCCCGCCTCGACCAGCCTCGCGCTGAGCACATCAAGCTCACTGTCAAGCTCGGCGCGGTGGACCTCAAGATCGGCCCTCAGTTCGGCGATGGTGCGGCCATTCAGCCGGGCGTTGAGAAAATTGGTGGCCTCGATCAGGGCTGACGCAGGCAGGCCGGGCGGCAGGGCCAGGATGCGGTTCTCCACCTGGCCATCCTCGCCGACGAGCACGACCAGGGCACGGGCAGGGTCCAGCATGACGAACTCGACATGCTTGAGGCGGGCGTTGGCCTTTGAGGCCAGCACCACGCCCGCGCCGCGCGACAAGCCGGACAGCAAGGCAGAGGCCTCGGCCAGCACGCCATCCAGCGGGCGCCCCGAAGCTGCCCTGACCTGCGCCTCGATGGCGGCGCGCTCGTCACCTGTCGGATCGCCGATCTCCATCATGGCATCGACGAAAAAACGCAGGCCCCGTTCGGTCGGCATGCGGCCTGCCGAGGTGTGAGGCGCGAAGATCAGGCCGGCCTCTTCCAGATCGGACATGACATTGCGCACGGAGGCCGGCGACAGCGTCATCGGCAGGATGCGCGAGATGTTGCGCGAGCCGAGCGGCTCGCCATTGGCCAGATAATTCTCGACGATGCGCCGGAAGATTTCACGCGAGCGCTCGTCGATCCCGGCCCCAAGCGTCATCTGGCCAGGTGGATTGAGCGATGGAGGGCGGACAAGCTGGGTCATCTGCTCACCATGTGGGCATCCTTGAGGCGCGCAATCAAGCCGATGACGTGCATTGTCATGGATTTTTCGTGAATCATGACCAGATTGCCCGCCTCTACCTTTCGCATTGCATCAAGCCCATGGCTGATGATATTGCAGCGCAATGAATTGGGGGGCGCATTCCGGGTGCTGTAGCTCGGGCGTGCGCCTCCCCTGTTGTTTTGATCCCGCGTTTTCTTCGCAGTCTTGCTTTGCTGTTTATCTTGGCAATCTTGCGTTCCGATCCTGTCCGTCCCCGGCGTAGCCATCGCTGCCGCCCACCGTTCGCAAAGCTCACACCATGTCACTTCGCAACATCGCCATCATCGCCCATGTCGACCATGGCAAGACCACGCTTGTCGACAAGCTGCTGCAGCAGGCCGGGTCGTTCCGCGACAATCAGCGCATGGTCGAGCGCGTGATGGACTCGAACGATCTCGAAAAGGAACGCGGCATCACCATCCTGGCGAAATGCACCTCGGTGGTGTGGAAGGATATCCGCATCAACATCGTCGATACGCCGGGCCACGCCGACTTTGGCGGCGAGGTCGAGCGCATTCTCAACATGGTGGACGGCGTGATCGTGCTGGTCGATGCAGCGGAAGGCCCGATGCCGCAGACCAAGTTCGTGGTCGGCAAGGCCCTGAAGCTCGGCCTCAGGCCCATCGTCGCGATCAACAAGATCGACCGACCGGATGGCCGCCACATCGAAGTGGTCAACGAGGTGTTCGACCTATTCGCCGCGCTCGATGCCAATGACGACCAGCTCGATTTCCCGATCCTGTACGGTTCGGGCCGCGACGGCTGGATGGCGACCGCGCCGGAAGGCCCCAAGGACGAGGGCCTTGGCCCGCTGTTCGACCTTGTGCTCAGCCATGTGCCGCAGGCCAAGACCGAGGAAGGCCCGTTCCGCATGATCGGCACCCTCCTCGAGGCCAATCCGTTCCTGGGACGGATGATCACAGGCCGTGTCACCTCCGGCTCGATCAAGCCGAACATGCCGATCAAGGCACTGGCGCAGGACGGCACCCTCGTCGAGACCGGGCGCGTCACCAAGATCCTGGCGTTCCGCGGCGTCGAACGCACCCCGATCGACGAGGCTGTTCCGGGCGACATCATCGCCATCGCCGGGCTCAGCAAGGGCACGGTGGCCGACACGTTCTGCGCGCCGGAAGTCATGGAAGCCATGAAGGCCCAGCCGATCGACCCGCCGACCGTCTCGATGTCGTTCATCGTCAACGATTCGCCCCTGGCGGGCACGGAAGGCGACAAGGTGACAAGCCGCGTCATCCGCGACCGCCTCCTCAAGGAAGCGGAGGGCAATGTCGCGCTCAAGATCGAGGAAGCATCGGACAAGGACGCGTTCATCGTCTCGGGCCGGGGCGAACTCCAGCTCGCGATCCTCATCGAGACGATGCGCCGCGAGGGATTCGAGATCGGCGTGTCACGCCCACGCGTGGTCTATCAGAAGGATGCGGACGGGAACCTGCTGGAGCCCATCGAGGAAGTCCTGATCGACGTGGATGAGGAGCATTCCGGCATCGTCGTGCAAAAGATGAGCGAGCGCAAAGCGGAAATGCTGGAAATGCGCCCCTCCGGCGGAAATCGCCTGCGCCTCGTGTTCCATGCGCCGACGCGCGGCCTGATCGGCTACCAGTCCGAATTGATGAC
>JANMHN010000485.1:0-2412 GCA_031375185.1 Allobosea sp.
TCGGGCGGGCGGCTGATCGCCTATCAGTATGACCGCGAAAGCGCGATGTGGTCGCGCGACGGCTTCGAAGATGCGCTGAAGGCCCTTGCGGCCAATCCGAGCATCGGACGGGTGCATATCGTGGCGCATTCCATGGGCACGTTGCTGACGCTGGAAACCTTGCGCCAGTTGCGCAGCGCGGCAGGGGACGAGGCGCTCAGCCGGATCGGCGCTGTCGTGCTGGCATCGCCGGACATCGACATCGACCAGTTCGAGCAGACAGTCCGCAAGCTGGGGCCGATCTCCAGCCGGATCACCGTGATTTCCGCCACCAATGACCGGGCGCTGGCCATCTCGGCGCGGCTTGCAGGCGGCATCGCGCGGGCGGGCTCGACCGAACGCGCGCGGCTTGACGCGCTTGGCGTCAAGGTCGCCGATGCGTCGGATTTCGGCAGCGCGCTCCAGGTCATCCGCCATGACCTGTTCCTGAGCGACAAGGATGTCCGCGCCGTCATAGCCCGCGCCATCGAACGGGCGAGATGAGTTGCGCTGATCCAACATACGTAATGATACGGACCACCCAACCGGCATGAAACCTGCTCCACTGTTAGATGACTTTCTTTTGGTCATCTGCTGGGGAGCACACGCGCATGTTGAACGACACATCACCTTATCGCCCCGCTGTCGATGGCACGGCTGCGCCTTCAGGTCTGATCTCGCCATCCCGCCGCGCCCTGCTGCTGGGAGCAAGCGCGGCGCTGATGACGCCGCAGGTTCTGCATGCCCAGGCCACGGCCACCGGCAAGCCTGGCGAAACAGCCCTCTTGGCCTCAACGCTCCCCGCTGAACAGGCCGCCTATTTCGCGCAGGAAGAACCCTTCTTTGCCGAATTGGCCAAGGAATTCACGCTCGATCCGAATGTGGTCTACTTCATGGCCGCACAAAAAGGCTCGATGCCCAAGCCGGTGCTGGCGCGCATGAAGGAAGGCCTCGACCAGGTCGCAAAAGACCCCTTCCCGGTCTATGTCGAGCCGTCGCTGAAGACCCGCGAGACCATCGCCAAAGCTTACGGCACCAGTGCCGACCAGATCGCCATCACCCGCAACACCACCGATGCACTGACACTGGCGATGATGGGCATCGAGTGGAAGGCGGGCGATGAAATCCTGATGACACCGATGGAGCACCCGACCGGCATCACGCTCGCGCTGCGCATCGCCGCGCGCTATGGCGTGGTCATCAAGCAATGGGGCGTCCCGGTTGGCCCGAAAGCGACCGCAGATGATGTGATTGCGGCACTTGAGAAGCGTGTCGTGCCCGGCAAGACCAAGGTGATCTTCTTCTCATCCCCGCTCTGGCCCACAGGCCAGCGGCTGCCGGAGCGCCGGATTTCGGAGGTCGCGCAGAAAGCAGGCGCGATCACGGTGGTGGACGGCGCGCATTACAATGGCATGATCGACCCGAAGCTGGACGAGACCGGCATCGATTTTTTCGGCCTGTGCGGGCACAAATGGCAATGCGGACCCGGCGGCACGGGCTTGCTCTATGTGCGCAACAAGCCCAATGCCGCCAATGGAACACCGCTGCCGAAATTCCATCTCATCCGTTCACAGGCCCGCAACGTGCCATTCGACGGCTCACGCGGCTACGATATCGGCACAGCGCTGTCGATGTATGGGTTCCCTGAGTCGGGTGACTGGCGCGCACTGGGCGACGCGGTGGCGCTGTGGGACAAGATCGGGCGGACACGCATTGAGACCTGGCATATGCGCCTCGGCGGCTATTTCCGTGACCGGATCGTCGATGCCTTCGGCGAAAATGCCGTACTCAGGCCGCTTGCCGATCCTGCCCTGCAGAGCGGGATCATCGGGTTCAATCCGTTTGCCACAGCAGCGCAGCGCATGGACGAGAAACTGAATGTCGATTTCCGCGCCCGCATGCTGCGCGAATACGGCTTCAGGATTTCCGGTCTCGGTGTCGGGCGCGATGGCCTGACGCGTGGCAGTGATCCGGAAACGTCAATCTTCCCGGTCGGCTCAATCCCCAACCGCGACCCCGAGACGCTTGCGCCGAAGCCGATGGACCATCCCCAGCGCGTCAACGCCTGCGTGTGGAACACCCGCGCCCATTGCGACACCTTCATCGCCGCGACCAAGGATCTGGTGAAGAAGATGGGGGCGTGATCAGCCGGTCGCATTTCCGGGTTCCGGAGCCGCTAAACGCGCAGGAAACCCGGAAGCCAGCGCAAAACGTCGCCGCAGGCATACTGATGCAGATCGAATTTGGATTGCCCGCCGATGGCGGACACGAATGCCGACTTCCGGGTTCCGTCCGCGCACAAGCCGCTCCCGGCCCCGGAAAAGCGCGAAGTGTTGGGCAAAGCCCCACAGGCAAGGCCCGGCAAGGCATCAAAAAATGGCCTTGCGCTTGACG
>JANMHN010000490.1:0-1552 GCA_031375185.1 Allobosea sp.
GCGATGGCGATGACATTGTCAAGGCTCATCACGGCGTCGGCAATGGCGATGGTGCGAACGGCACGCCAAAGGCTGTCCGAATCCGCGACATCCCCATGGCTTTCCTCTTCACCGATCACCAGCTTGATGGCGATCCAGAACAAGAGGATGCCGCCGACCACCTTGAGAAAAGGCAAACCCATCAGATACGACACCACCAGCGCGAAAATGATGCGCAGGAAAATGGCCGCCCCGGCACCCAGCCAGATGCCGATCTTGCGCTGCTTTTCAGGCAACGAGCGGCACGCCAGTGCGATCACGACGGCATTGTCGCCTGACAAAAGCAGATCGATCCAGACGATCTGGAGAACAGAAAGCCAGAATTGGCCAGATGTGAAGTCCATGTTGAGCAACGTCTCCCGTGAATTTCACAGCCACTTTGCGCTATTCATTGGCGGCGTGGACCGCTCGCGTCAAGCCGGTCGTGGGGCTTATCCCAAAGTCGCCTCGATGGCTTTGCCAGCGACTGCCGTGTTGGCCGATCCGCCGAGATCGCGCGTGCGGGTGCGGGCGTCGCCAAGTCCCCGTTCAATGGCGGCGACGATGGCGGCGGCGGCGTCCATCTCTCCCAGATGCTCCAGCATCATCGCAGCCGACCAGATCTGCCCGACAGGATTGGCGATGCCCATGCCGGCAATATCTGGCGCGGAACCATGCACGGGTTCGAACAGCGACGGGAAATCACCTGCAGGGTTGATGTTGCCCGATGGCGCGATGCCGATGGTGCCTGTGCAGGCTGGGCCGAGGTCAGACAGGATGTCGCCGAACAGGTTGGAGGCCACCACGACGTCGAAATAGTCCGGTTTCAGCACGAAATGCGCTGTCAGGATGTCGATGTGAAATTGATCCGTGCGCACATCGGGGTATTTCTTCGCCATCTCTGCCACGCGCTCGTCCCAGTACGGCATGGTGATCGAGATGCCGTTGGACTTGGTGGCGCTGGTCAGATGCTTCTTGGGCCTCGTCTGCGCCAGGTCGTAGGCATATTTCAGGATGCGGTCGACACCGATGCGGGTCATCACGGTTTCCTGGATCACCGTCTCGCGCTCGGTGCCACCAAAGATGCGCCCACCGATGGAGGAGTACTCGCCTTCGGTGTTCTCGCGCACCACCCAGAAATCGATGTCGCCGGGCTTCCTGCCCGCCAGCGGCGAGGGCACGCCGGGCATCAAGCGCACGGGGCGCAGGTTGACATACTGGTCGAAGGCGCGGCGGAACTGCAGCAGCGAGCCCCACAGCGAGATGTGGTCCGGGATCTTGTCGGGCATGCCGACAGCGCCGAAAAAGATCGCGTCATGTTTGCCGATCTGGTCCTGCCAGTCATCGGGCAGCATCTTGCCGTGCCTGGCGTAATAATCATACGACGAGAAATCGAAGTGATCGAGGTTCAACTTGAAGCCATAGAGCTTGGCCGCCTTCTCCAGCACGCGCACGCCCTCGGGCATGACCTCCTGGCCGATGCCGTCACCGGCAATGACGGCGATGTTGTAGACGCGGTTGGTCTTGCTCATGG
>JANMHN010000031.1:0-17656 GCA_031375185.1 Allobosea sp.
GACCTTGTCCGCGCCCTTCAGTTCCAGCATGGCGCGTGCGTCCGCCGGTGTGGCGATCTCCAGCCCCATGGCTTCGACGATCTGCCGGGCGGCGCGGACCTGGTCGGCATTGGATTTCGCCAGCTTGCCCGCACCGAGCCAGAGCGAATCTTCCAGCCCGACCCTGAGATTGCCGCCCATCGACACGGCTTGGGCCGCGATGGCGAGTTGATGGCGGCCTGCGCCCAGGACGGACCAGTGGTAGGTGTTGCCGAACAGCCGGTCCGCCGTGCGCTTCATGTGCGCCACATCTTCGGGGTGCGGGCCGATGCCGCCCAGGATGCCGAACACCGACTGCACGAAGAACGGCGGCTTCACCAGCCCGCGGTCAGCAAAGTGTGCGAGCGTGTAAAGATGCCCGATGTCGTAGCACTCGATCTCGAAGCGGGTGCCGTTCTCGGCGCAGGATGTGAGGATGTTCTCGATGTCAGTGAAGGTGTTTTTGAAGATGCGGTCGCGCGAGCCTTCCAGATAGGGCCGCTCCCAGTCATGCTTCAGGTCGGTGAAGCGCTGCAGCATCGGATAAAGCCCGAAATTCATCGAGCCCATGTTGAGGGAGGCCACCTCCGGCTTGAACACCGCGCAGGGCCTCAGCCGCTCCTCGATCCCCATGGTGGGGGAGCCTCCGGTGGTGATGTTGATCACGGCATCGCAGCGCTGCTTGATCACCTTCAGGAACGGCTCGAACGCTTCCGGCGACTGGTCCGGCTTGCCGGTGACAGGGTCGCGGGCATGCACATGCACGAGCGCAGCGCCCGCGTCGGCGGCCCCGATGGCGGCATCCGCGATCTCACTGGCGGTGACCGGCAGGTGAGGGGACATGGACGGCGTGTGGATCGCGCCCGTCACGGCGCAGGTGATCATGACCTTTCGGTTCTTTGACATGGGGATGCTCCTAGGTCGGCTTGCGCGATGCGGCGCGTTTGTGGGCCTTGAGGGCGGCCAGCCGCCCGTCTCGCCAGTTGGACAGTTTCTTGACGCGTTCAGGTGTCTGCGGATCGGCCCATTGGGACATGATCGTGTCGATGGTCGCGCTGGTGAAGGCTGGCCTGCCCTCGCTTTGCCTGACCATGTCATCCAGCGAAGCGCCATAGCGCGCGGCATAATCAGGGATGCCGCCGGGCGCGTTGAGTTCGATGGTCTCGAACGGCCCCATGAAGGACCAGCGCAGGCCAAGCCCGTCGCGGATGGTCTTGTCCAGATCCTGCGGCGAGCACACACCGTCGCCCACGATGCGGAACGCCTCTGCCAGCAGTACTGCCTGCAAACGGTTGAGCACGAAACCGGGGCTTTCGGTGTTCAGCACGATCGGCACCTGTCCGGCCCGCGTGTAAAGGCGCCTGGCGCGCGTGACAACGTTCGGGTCTGTCCATGGCGCAGGCGCGATTTCGACAATCGGCACAAGGTGGGGCGGGTTGACCGGGTGGCCGACAAGGCAGCGGGCGCGGCCTTTCAGCCCTTCGCTGAAGCGCGAGGCCACTATGAACGACGTGGAAGAAGCCAGAATGGTCGAGGGCGCAGCGATGGCGTCCATCTCGGCGAAAAGAGCAGTCTTCGCCTCCATGGTTTCAGGCCCGCTCTCCTGCGCCAGCGCCGCGCCTTTCAGGGCGTCGGCCAGCCCGGTCGCCACGCGGATGCGCCCAAGCGAACCTGCTGGGTCATCCACCAGCCCGTGAGCGGCAAGCTCCTTCAGGTTCTTGCCGATATGCGCCCGTGCGGCCTTCGCCACGCCTGGCATCGCATCATGCAGCGCCACCTCAAAGCCATGGCTGGCGAAAACCGTGGCCCAGGCGCGGCCAATCAGGCCCGAACCGATGATGGCGATGCGGGTCATGTCGTTTCTCGCACCCTGGTGTCATCCCCGGCAACGCCGCAGGCGTTGGGAAGGGGATCCATTCTGTCGTGACGCAATGGATTCCCTTCCCGGCGCTGGGCGCCGCCGGGAATGACACCTGATCTCACAGCCACAGCACTTTCCTCCTCAGCGGCAGATCCTGCGAGAGCACATCGGAGGGGCCGACATGCTGCACGGCTCCGCGCTCCAGCACCACGGCGCGGTCGGACAGCGCCAGGGCCAGATCGAGATGGTGATCGACGATGATGATCGAAACCTCGTGGCGCAGCTTGTCGAAGGCCTCGAAAAGCTCTTCCACGATAGCCGGGGCAAGACCCTCGAATGGCTCGTCCAGCAACAGGATGCGCGTGTCGCCGGAAAGGGCGCGCGCCACGGCCACCATCTGCTGCTCACCGCCCGACAGATAGTCGGCAGGGGATGACCAGCGCTCCTTGATGCGCGGGAAGAAGGCGAAGATCTTGTCCGCCTCCCAGTGCGTGCCTGCGCCGGTGAGGCGCTTCAGCGAGCCAAGTTCCATGTTTTCCTTGACGGACATGCCCGCGAACAGCCCGCGGCCCTGCGGCACATAGGACACGCCGCGACGCGTGATCAGCGCTGAGGGCTGCCGCGCCAGTTGCTCACCCGCCAGCGTGATCTCGCCTTTCGCTGGCGGGGCGACACCGACGATGGTTTTCAGCAGGGTCGACTTGCCTGCCCCGTTGCGGCCCAGCAGCGCCACGATCTCGTTCCTGCGCACATCGAACGAGACATCGCGCAGAATATGGCTCTTGCCATAGTAGGTGTCGACGCCCGCGACGTTCAGCAGAACCTCGTCACGTGCGGCGCTGGGGCGGGGTTTGTCGGCCAGCGCATGTGAGCCTGAGCCGATATAGACCTCCTGCACGCGGGGCGAGTTGCGCGCATTCTCGACGTCGCCATCGACCAGAACCTGCCCTTCGTTCATCACCGTGACATGGTCCGCGATCTGGAAAACCCGGTCGATGTCATGCTCCACCAGCAGGACCGGCATATCCTTCGAGATCGACTTGATCAGGTTGCCGACACGCTCGCGCTCGGCTGCGGCCAGCCCAGCCAGCGGCTCATCCAGCAGCAGCACACGCGGGCGCGTCGCCAGCGCAAGGCTCATGTCCAGCAGGCGCTGTCCGCCATAGCTGAGCGAGCCTGCCTCGGCATGTTCGACGCCCGAAAGCCCCATGGTCTGGATGATCGCGGCGGTCTGGCTGTTGACCTGATCAAGTGAGGCCGACGAACGCCAGGGGTCGAAGGCTTGCGGGAACCGCGCCTGCACGGCAAGGCGGACATTCTCAACAATGCTGAGGGTCGGAAACAGGTTGGTGATCTGGAACGAGCGGCCGATGCCTGCTCGTGTGATGGCCTCCGGTGAAAGCCCTCCGATCTGCTGTCCGGCCAGTGTCACGCTCCCGCTGTCGGGCACATACATCCCGGACATGAGGTTGAAAGCGGTTGTCTTGCCCGCCCCGTTCGGCCCGATCAGCGCATGCAGCGTGCGGTCCCTGATGTCGATGTCCACGCCCTGCACGGCCTTGATTCCGCCGAAGGATTTGGTGATGCCGCTGACCTTGAGCAGCGATCCGGCGATCATCGGCGGGTGCTTCAGGAAATCGGGCAGTGAGACCTCGCCAGCCCTGCGCGATGACATGGCGGCATCTTCCGCCACGGTCTTGCGGAAAGGCAGCAAGAGCCTTTCCGCGACCCCGACCAGCCCGGTGGGCGAAAACACGATGAAGGCGACGAACAGCAGCCCGAACCAGAGCAGCCAGTTCTCGGTGGCACTTGAAAGGTAGTCGCGAAAAATCACGAAGAACAGCGCGCCCAGCGCAGGCCCGAGGAACGAGCGCATGCCGCCAATCACGACCATGGCCAGAAGTTCGCCCGAGAACGCCACCGAGATCGGCTCGGCGGAGGTCATGCGGTTGTTGAACAGCAAAAGCGTGCCCGCCAGGCCGGTGATTGTGGCGGAGACCGTGAAGGCCACCAGCTTGTAGCGATCCGTCGCATAGCCGATGAAGCGCGCCCGCTGCTCATTCTCGCGGATTGCGATGAGCACCGAGCCGACGGGTGAACGGTGGAAGCGCCACAGGAGGCAGACCACGACAAAGGCGATGCTGGCGACCAGCATGTAATAGGGCAGGGCGATGTCGAAATCGACGCCTGCGAAGGCTGGCCGCCTGATGCCGCCAAGCCCATCCTCGCCGCCTGTCACGGCTGTCCAGCGGAAGGCGATGGCATAGAGCATGGCGGCCAGCGCCAGCGTCAGCAGCGAGAAATACACGCCCTTTCGCCTCAGGATCAGCGCGCCGAACAGCGCCGAAACCACCGCCACCAGCACCACGGCTCCGAGCACCGGTAAGACGAAATGGCCTGGCAGAAGCTCCTTCTGGATCAGGCCGGCCGCATAGGCCGCCATGCCGAACCATGCGCCATGCCCGAACGAGACAAGGCCGGTGTAGCCGACGAGGATGTTCAGCGCCATGCAGGCCATGGCAAAGACCACGACCTCGGTGGCGGAGGTGGTGCCAAGGCCGATGAAGCGCATCAGGAAGGGCAGCGCCACGAAGGCTGCGGCGGCAATGATCAGCGGCAGGCGATCCTTCAATGTCTCGGACATGGCCATCACTCGAAGCGCTGGATGCGCTCGCCGAACAGGCCACGCGGCCTGAACAGCAAAACCAGCAGCATCATCAGGTAGATGACGGCGGTGGACCATTGCGGGTAGCCGAAGGCAATGGTCGCGCCCTTGACCAGCCCCACCAGCAGGGCAGCCACCACCACGCCCCAGAACGAGCCGAGACCGCCGATCACCACCACCACGAAGGCGGGCGTGATGATATCCTGGCCCATCGCGGGATGGATCGAATAGATCGGGGCCAGGAGCACGCCTGCGAGGCCCGCAAGGCCGATGCCGATGCCAGCCACCGCCATCATGTAAGGACCAAGCGAGATGCCGAGCGCACCCACCATGTCGGGATTCTGCACGCCGGCCTTGACCACGCGGCCGAAGGCGGTGCGGTTGAGCAGGAACCACAGCGCGATGACGCAAGCCGCCGCGATCAGGATCAGCGTGGCCCGGTAGCGCGAATAGATGAAATCGCCGAGGAGGATCTGGCCACGCAGCCATGGCGGGATCGAATAGGACAGCGGCGGCGCGCCGAAGATCATGCGCAGGGCCTGCTCCGCCACCAGCGCAAGCCCGAACGTCAGCAAGAGCGACAGGATCGGGTCGGCGCGGTAAAAGCGCTGGAACAGCACCCGCTCGAAGATGATGCCGAGCAGGGCCACCAGCAGGGGCGAGACGATCAGCGCCCCGCCAAAGCCAATATGCGGGCCGAGCACGACGGTGAGATAGGCCCCGATGGCATAGAACGCGCCATGGGCCAGGTTGACGATGCCGCCCAGCGAGAAGATCAGCGAAAGGCCAAGCGCGATGAGCAGGTAATAAACCCCGTCAAGCAGGCCGTTCGCGATTTGCTGGATGAAGATCGTGGACAAATTTTGCTCTGCTCTCTGGTGTCATCCCCGGCGAGCCGAAGGCGAGGGAAGGGGATCCACTCAACGCAAGGGTGTGGAGAATCTAGCGTCTTCCAGTGTCATGGCCGCCCTCGTGGCGGCCATCTCGATAGGGTCTCACGGCGCTTGCCGAACCGGGATCACCGGCACAAGGCCGGTGATGACACTGGATTGTCGGCCCCGGAAAGTCGCAAAGTATAGCAGCGTCCTCACGCGGCAAATTTGCACTCGTTCTCCTCAGCCGTGGAGGCAATCACCTCAAGACTCTCGCCTGGGCCGGGCACGGCGGGTGACGAGGTGAAGATGTCGTACTGGTTCTTTGCGGAGTTGCCGATCGCCTGCACGGTGTACATTTCGTGCATCATCTGGTGGTCGGAGGCGCGGAAGTATCCCTCGCGCGTTTTCAGCATGTCGAACTTTGCGCCCTTTTCCCAATGCTCGATGATCTTGGCCGAATCGGTGGATTTCAGGTCATTCATGGTCTGCGCGAAGATCTTGACGGCCATGTAGTCGCCCCAGGCCTGGTTTTCCGGAGGCTTGCCATATTTCTTGGTGAAGGCCGCTACGAATGTCTTGGTGCCGGGCGTGTCGATGAGGTGGTGCCAGACGACAGGCCAGGTGCCGCCGAAATTGTCCTTGCCGGCCGCCCAGGCCAGCGCGGTGTCGAAGCCGAACCCTGCCACGGGGAAGGTCAGGCCGAATTCGGCATATTGCTTGAGGAAGTTGGTGATCTGGTTGCCGGCAAGGTTGGAGATCACGAGGTCGGGCTTGGCGTTGCGGATGTCCAGCAGCATGGCCGAAAAGTCGGTGAGGTCTGTCGGAACCAGCTTGTCGGCCGCGAACTGGCCGCCATTGCCCTCCATGAAGCGCTTGGCCACCTTGAGCAGGTCATGGCCGAAGGCATAGTCGGCGGTCAGCGAAAACCACTTCTTGCCGCGCACGAGGCCCTGCTGCATCAGCGAGCGCCCGCAGGTCTTCACATACATCGAGTTCTGGCTCTCGACATGGAACATGAACTTGTTGCAGTTCGCGCCGCGCAGGGCATCCGAATTGCCGCCCGTGTTGATGTAGAGCGTCTTGGTGCGCTGGGCGACCTGGGCGATGGTCAGGCAGGCTGCGGACGAGATTTCCCCGATGATGCAGGCCACCTTGTCGCGCTCGATCATGCGCTCGGCCTTGGTCGATGCCGTCTGCGGGTTGACCGAATCCTCCTTCAGGATGTCGAGCTTGCGGCCCATGATCCCGCCAGCGGCGTTGATCTCCTCCACGGCAAGGTCGGCCGCCATGACTGCATATTCGCCGAGCGGTCCGAGGAAGCCCGTGCGGGGCGTCAAGTGCCCGAAGCGGATGGCGTCTGCGGTCTGCGCCAGGATGACCGACGGCCTGGCGATCAGGGCCGCTGCGGCGACACCGCTTGCGGCTGTGAGCAATGTGCGGCGCGAGAGCGGCGACGTCGTTGATGTGGGATTTCTTGACATGAACTGTGCCTCCTGAGGCGGTTGGCGTGGCGTCTCGTCCCTGTGCGGCGGGCTGGTCCCCGCCACTTTGTCTCGTGCAAGGCGTTTGCTGGCTTGCCGTGATCTATGATCACAGTTAGCGTCGTCGAAAGTCCATCGCTTGTCCAGCGCAAATCGCAGGGGAAACATCAGCGGCATGTCAGCCATCAAGGCCTTGTCATCTGCGCCGCCGCTGGAGCGGCAGACGCTGGGCGACCAGGTCTATGCGCATGTTCGCAAGCTGCTGATGTCCGGGCGTCTCGCTCCGGGGGACAAGCTGTCACTGCGTTCGGTCGCGGACGTGATGGGCGTGTCGATGATGCCGGTGCGCGAGGCCGTCAGCCGCCTTGTCGCCGACCGGGCGCTGGAGGTCACGCCGAACCGGGCCGTTCGGGTGCCTGAAATGAAGCGCCGCCAATTCCAGGATCTGGCCTTGATCCGTGCCGAGATCGAAGGCCTGGCGGCTGCCAGCGCGGCCCTTGACCGGACCGCTTCGCAGCTTGCGGACATCGCCGCTGCGGAGCAGCGCTTCAGGCAGTTGTCGCGCGCCTCTGATCCTGACCTGGCCGAGGCGGTGGAATGCAACCAGGCTTTCCATTTTGCCGTCTATGAAGCATCGGGCCTGCCCGACCTCGTCGAGATCATCGGCGGGCTCTGGCTCAAGGTCGGCCCCGTGATCAATCTCGACCTGCGCGAGAACCCCGAACGGCTGGCGACCGGCTCCGCCGCGCCGCTGCATGCCGAAGTGCTGGCCGCCATCCGCTCCGGCGATGCGGCACGGGCGCGGATGGCCATCGCCGCCGATATCCGCAACGCAGCGGACTTCATCCTGTCACGCAACCGCTTGCCTGACTGAGCCTTGCGCAAACGAAACCGATAACCAGGAACATGGCGATGGATATGGAACTGAAAGGTGCGCGTGTCCTGATCACGGCAGGGGCAGCGGGCATCGGACTTGAGATCGCGCGTGCCTTCGTGGCCGAAGGCGCAAGGGTGCATGTCTGCGACGTGGATGCCGATGCTCTTGGAGCGTTGCGTCTCAGTGATCCGGCCATCACCGCCTCCTGGGCCGATGTGGCCGACAGGAGCGCTGTGGACACCTTGTTCGGAACAGCCCTGCAGACGCTCGGCGGCCTCGACGTGCTGGTCAACAATGCCGGCATCGCAGGCCCCACCGGCAAGGTGGAGGACATCAATCCGGAGGACTGGGACCGCTGCATCCAGGTCTGCCTCACCAGCCAGTTCAACTGCGCGAGGCTCGCCATCCCTCATCTGCGCCAAAGCGCGAACGCCTCGATCATCAATCTGTCATCGGCGGCGGGGAAGGTCGGATTTCCACTGCGAAGCCCGTATTCGGCGGCCAAGTGGGGCGTGATCGGCTTCACCAAGTCACTCGCCATGGAGCTTGGTCCGGACGGCATCCGGGTCAACGCCATCCTGCCCGGCATCGTCACCGGCGACCGCATCAGGCGTGTGTTCGAGGCCAAGGCCCAGCAGCGCGGCATTACGTTTGCCCAGATGGAGGCGACCATGCTCCAGCACACCTCGATGAAATCTTATGTGACACCCCGGCAGATCGCTGACCAGATCGTGTTCATCGCCAGCCCGCGGGGGCGCACCATTTCGGGCCAGGCCATCTCGGTCTGCGCCGACACGCAGATGCTGGGCTGAGGCTTGCAGCCGTGCTTCATGCAGTGCAGTCAGGTCACTTTTTCAGCAATCTGCCGGCTTATGCCTGTTGCTTCTCATGCCGGTGTCATGATCTTCGCATAGACAGATTGCGGCCGGAGGAGATGTCGCAAGGTTCATAAACATCTTGCCTTGTCAGGTCTGTTGATCGATCTTTCAAACTACGCCGAGTGTGCGACAAGCCAGCTTGCACAAGAGAGCTGCCGCTCTGTGCGACTGTCATCCTCATGATGTTCACGCGGTTCCAGCAAGGTCTGAAGGGACGGAATGTCTGAGAAACTCTCCATCTGTCTCATCGGAACATGGCGTGTCAGCTTCGGCGGCACGGACATCCGGATCGCGAACCGCAAGACCTCTGCCATACTGGCCTGCCTGGCGCTGAGTGAAACGCCGCAATTGTCCCGCGAACGGCTGCTTGGCATGCTGTGGAGCGAGGCTGACAGCGACAGGGCACGGGCGTCCCTGCGTCAGGCTCTGCATGAGCTGCGAGAGGGTGTTGTCTCTGCCGGTTTCGAGGGGTTCGAGACCGACAAGCTCCAGGTCGGCCTGATGCCGGGTTCCTTCGTGACCGATGTCGGGGAGGTCATGCAGGCGGCGGAGCGAGGCGAAGCACACCCGCTTGCGCTCACACAATCCAGCCTGACCGAGGAGCTTCTGCGTCCTCTGGAATCCGTCGATCCCGCTTTTGAAGCCTGGGTCAGCGGCAAGCGCCGTTTCATCGAGGACACGTTGACGCGGGCTTACGAGAAAGCCCTCGCCAGCGCGGCCACACCCGCGCCCCATCGCGAGACGCTGGCCCGTGCGCTTGCCGGGCTCGATCCCACCAACGAGATTGCCGTCAGGCAGCACATGATCACGCGCTTCGAGCGGGGGGACGTTGCTGGCGCGCTGCATGCCTATAAGAACCTGTGGGATTTGCTGAGCGAGGAGTTCGACACCGAGCCGTCCCGCATGACCCAGGATCTGTTCGTCCAGATCAAGATGGCCGAAGAGAGCGGGGCAGCATCCGGACCAACAGACGCAGGCCTTTCTGACAACGCTGTGGCCAAGGCGAGGCCCGTCGCGTTCCGCAATGCGCTTGCCGAGCGACTGGTGATTTCCGTCGCTCCGTTCGATGTCGACGGCGTGCCACATGACAGGCAGTATCTCGTGCATGGTTTCCGGCGTGATCTGCTGTCATCGCTGGTGAGGTTCCGCGAATGGCTTGTGCGCGAGGCCTCAGCCCCCGCGCAGGCCGCCTCCAGCCATGATGAGTATGCCATCGAAGCCAGCGCCTTCGCCGAAAGCGACGGTTTGCGCCTTGCCCTGATGCTGAAGGACAACGCCTCGGGCGTCTATCTCTGGAGCGAGCGTTTTCGCGTGTCGGTCGAGCGCTGGGCCGAGACGCAGCAATCCATCGTCAGGCGCATTGCGGCAGTCCTCAATGTCCAGATTTCGTCTGGCAGGCTGGCGCAGCTGGCGGATCGGGGCAGTGAAGATGCCACGGCCTATGACCGCTGGCTGAAGGCGCAGGTCGAGACCTTTTCATGGAATCCCGTGCCGTGGACCGCGGCTCTTGCCGCCATGCGGACGCTCGCAAGGGAGCGTCCCGGATTTTCGCCGGCTTTCAGCTCTGTGACGCAGATGCTCAACTCAAGCCAGTTCGTGCTGATCGGCAAGATCCCCGATGCCGCGCACGTGGCGGAGGCGATTGACCATGGCCTTGAGGCGACACGGCTGGACCCTGTCGACACACGAGGCCATCTCGCGCTGGGCTGGGCCTATGCCATGGGTGGACAGCATGACAGGGCGGTGGTGCATCACGATCTGGCAGTCGAACTGAACGACAATGATCCGTGGACGCTGATGTCGGGCGGGCTGGGAGCGGCGTGCCGGTTGAGGCACGATATCGCGCTGGCGCGGGCCGAACGAGCGATGGAGCTGAGCATCTCGCCCGGCCCCATGCAGTTGCTCTACTGGGCCAACATCGCTTTCCTGCGCGGCGACTATGCAACCTGTGTCAGCATTGATCCGGCGGTGTGGCGAAACCGCACCTATTCAGGCGGCTGGTTTGTGGCGGCGCTGGGCCAGCTTGGCCGCCACAAGCAAGCGAAACTCGCCTTCGAGGATTTCGCGGGCCGGATCAGGAACGGCTGGTTGAACGGACCGGTGCCGGACGATGCCGCCATCGGCTGCTGGTTCCTCAAGCTCTGGCCGTTCATCAACGAGGCCGAATGGGCCAAGCTGAGGGACGGTTTCGCCAATGCAGGCGTCGATGTCAGCGCCGCCCGCTTCAGTCTTGGCCGGGAGTGATGCAGGGTCAAGATAGGCCTGCGCCCCGCATCTGGAAAATCGTCGCCTACCACACATCCTCATCCTGAGCTTGTCGAAGGAGGAGTTCCAGTCAGCGCACCTCATGAAGTTCATCCTTCGACGGGCTCAGGATGACGATCGTGTGTGCTTGAAGGGCCAGATCATCAGGTGCAGCTGTTGACCGTGTATTCGCCGATCCGCTTGTGGTGAAAGTCCATCAGCTTGTCGAGGTCGCGCTCGGTCGGCTTCAGTCTGAGAAAGTTGATGTAGAAATCCGGCAGCGGATAGTCGCCCGGCATCAGGTCGGGATCGGGCTGGGTGTTGTCGTCATTCGGGGTGTTGGCGTTGCGCAGCCTAGCTTCGCTGCGCTCGATCATCGCTGCGGGCGGAATGCGCAGACCCAGCACGGATGGCCCGTAGGTCAGCACCGCGATGTCCTTGATCCAGTCCGCGATGGTCACGCCGCAACGGTATGTCTCGCACTGGTCGACCAGTTCCTGCAGCGTGCGCGGAACCAGCGGGGCAGGCTCGGAAGGGTCGAAATAGTTGCGGCGGGTCGACCAGCACTTGACCAGCATGCCCCATCGCTCGGGGTTCGCCACCTGGATGCTCTTCATGTTCGGTGCCATCTGGCTTTCCTCCGTGCGCGTGTTGTGGGGTCAACCCGGCGGCGCTGGCTCGGGGCGATCAAGGCTGATCAGGGATGAAGGCGCCCGCCGCCTTCATGAAATGGAGCAGGTCCGGCATGGTCTGGGGCGGATTGTCCGTGTCGGTCAGGCCCGGCACCAGATCAGGCGCCTCGGTGCCGAGATAAAGTCTGCAGGCAGCGGCCAGCGCGTCCTTGAGTGACAGGCTCTGCTCGCCCTCCACCACGGACAGCGACCTGAGCGAGCCAAGAATCGTCTCAGCCGCCATGAACGAGCCGATCAGCCCCAGATGCCGACCCATTCCTGTCGTGTCAGGCTCAGGCTCGTCCGGGCGCATCGCGGCCTCAAAGCCCACGAAGAACGGCATGGGCGGATCGCTGGCCAGTTTCCTGCGGTCGGCGTCGGTGAAACGGAACTGCTGTTCGCCGACCTCTTCCGACAGCCACGATGTGATCCTCGCCTCCCACGCGGCCCATGTCGGCAGCAACGTAGCGCCCGCGCCGGGGTGAGCCCGCTCGAGCGCTGTTCGCAAGGCGTCGAGCAGCACCGGCACAGGCGTAAGCCCGCCATAGAGCGCCGATTTGAGGTCGCGGTGCATCAGACCACGGTTGTCGACCTCGGATTTCGCCTCGAACTCCTCCGAGATTTCAATGGCGTTGGCGTAGCGTGGCCCGATGCGGTGGCTGAGATTGGGCGCTGGCATGGAGGGATCGTCGCCGCGCATGTCGAAGAAAAAGGCCCAGTCGATCATCCAGTCGCCCTTGAGCGGCATCTGCTCGGGCTTGAAGGCGCTGTTCATCGTGAGGAACAGGCCATCGCTGTGTCCGTCCGGCACCGATCCGTTGATCGCATAGGTGTCGCGCACCATGGCATGCCCGAAACGGAACACGCCGCGGCTGAACTCCACGGGTACGCCGTTGAAGGCACCAAGCAGGGGCGCAGACCAGCCGTCCTGCGCATAGAGCGCCTTCACGTCCGGGTGAAGGATCCGTGCCAGCACATCTTCCCGGATGATGCGGCGATAGACCAGCGTGACAAGCGCGCGGGCGCAGACAAAGCGCCGGTAGGCCATCTCGATCCTGGACGCACCGCCGATCGTGTCCTTCATGGCCGCCATCACGACATTGTGGAAGGTGTGGAACAGCACGGTCATCTGGGACATGATCGCATGCGCGTCGTTGCGGGCGTCTGCAACCAGCGGATCGCAGGGGCGTTCCTCGTCGCCAAGCACGTGGTCCATCACCATTTGTTCGCCGCGCGCAATGTCATGGAACGGGCAGTAGAGCGGCGTGTCCGGGTGCCCCCCACCCGTCGGTTCGGTTCGCAGGAAGCGCCTCGGTGCCCGCTTGAGATCGGGGAAATCGGCCATGTCGCTGACCCTGTCCGCCGCCTGGTAAGCGAAAGGCGAGCCATCAGGCCCCGCGCCGTAGATCGTGTCGAGCATCAGCGGGCGCGTCCGCGCGTTCTGGCCGGAGGCCCCGGCCACCATGGCTGCAGGGCCCGTGTCCACCATGTCGTGCGCCATCAGTTGCAGCAGGTAAGTGTAGCCCGATGCGATGGCAGGGTTGTCGTGCGGCACCGTGTCCGCCGCCAGCCTGTCTTTCCAGAACGCCATGCGCGAGTGGCCGCTGACATCGTGGAGTTGCGCGCGGGTCGAGAGCTTGGTGAGCAACAGATGCGCAGCCCGGCGCGTCTCGGGCGCAATGACGCCATCCATAGCCCCGGCGCTGTCTGCCGACGATCTGTCAGTTCCGAGCCGCTGCCTGCCAGGCAGCCCGAACAGATGCGGAGCGCCGGCAAGCGTCTTTCCAGGCAATGTCCAGCCGTGCATCGAACCATCCTGTCACCCGCATGCGAGCCTTGGGCAACACCTGCCTGCGCCGCGTGGGTGTTTGCCACCCTGAAGTGCAAAAGCCCTCCCCAGCGTCAACCCAACGTCAATTGGCAGATGACGTTAGGTTAATGACGTCGTTGGAAGCTCATCCCGTCAGCCGCGCCAACCGTTGCCGCGTCAAAAGGCAGGAGAGCCACATGAACGCCCGACCACTGCTTTCGCAAGTTGAGATCCAAGCCCAGTCAGCTGAGCAACGCCTCTCGCGCCGACCCGTGCGGTTGCCGCATCCTCCTGTGGCTGTGCCGCGCAAGTCGGAGCAGGCCGGTTTCTACAGATGGCTGCTCGGCTGGCTTGTGCTCGCCATCATGGTCGCCTGCATCAGGCTTGCACTGGCACCGTGAGCGGCGCCGAACAGCGTATCCGTCATCCATGGGCATGGCGCTGAGGCAAATGCCGGCCAGCACCGGGGAGCATGCTCCAGATCATTGTCATCACTCACCCTTTCACGCGCCTGCACAATTGGCCGCCGTGCGGGATGATCATTTAGGGAGCGCTGTCGATGGATGCGCTGGCTGTTGTGTTGTCCTTGTTTGCCGAACCTGCGCGTGCTCTGGCGTCAGCAGGGTCAGTCGCGTCGCTCGGTCTGTTTCTCATGGGCTATCTGCTGATCCTGATTGTCCCCGGCCCGAACATGGTTGTTGTTTTTGCGGTTGCATCGACCCACGGGCTGCAAAAGGCCGTGCCGATGGTCACGGCCATCGGAGCCGGGTCGGCAACGCTTCTGGTCGCCATGGCCAAAGGTGCAGCGACAGGGTGGGTGGCGACAGGTCTTTCGCAGGACCATATCTGCGCGGCTCTGGCGGTGATCAGCGGCATTCTCTTGCTCTTCGCGGTTTTGCGCTTGCTGCATCTCAGCCCGCCATCGGCCGTTTGCAACAGGCAGGGCGGACACCTCGCCTGCGCCATCAGGGACGGGAGGGTGGGGTTCGGCTGCAGCCTGACAAACCCCGTGACGGCGGCGTACTTCATGTCCGCCATCCTGAGCCCGGACAATCTCTGGTTCCGTGGCCCCCATCTGCTCGTGACAACCGCATCGGTGCTTGTTCTGGCCATCACGATCAACTTGCTGGTGGCTCGTCTCATGTCGCTGAAAGCGGCGCAGGATGCGGCGCGCCGTGCATTCTGGCCTCTCAAGATTGGCGCGGCAGCGATGGTGATCGGTCTGGGGGCACATGCACTCTACCCTTATCTCGGCCCGGTGCAGCGCATGCTGGTCGGCTGATGGCTGATCAGCTGACCTTGGCAAATCAGGCCTCCACAGTGCCGGAAAATCCGGCAATACTGCACCATGCAACCTTCGGCCATGATCGAACCGTTTGACCCCTCTGCGATTCAAGGCCTGCTGACCGTGCGCGATGATGTCAGTCCGGCGCTCGTGGCCATGGGGCGGCATCTGGCCCGCGTCTTCACGATCAGGCCCGATGATGCGCCGGGCCTGAAGCTGACCGGTGCGCTGCTGGATTTGCCGCCGGCTTTCGCGCTGGCCCATGGCGCATCAGGCTTCAGCGTCACCGGCAACGGGATGAGCGCTGCGGATGCGCTGGTGTCCTGCCTCGGCGAGGCGGCAGAGGCATGGTCGCAGTTCTGGCAGGAGAGCGATGCGGTCATCAGGCTGGCGGATGCTCCCGTGCTGCAAGGCTGGATCGGCCATCTTGCCGGTCCCATGGCCACATGCCTTGACTGGGTCCGGGGCATTGAGCTGGCGACCGGATGTCCCATCCATGTTCCGGCGGATCTGGTTTGGCGGCGCGCACCCTCGGCCCGCGTCCTTCAGCCACCGGCGGCCCTCAGCAGCGGGGTCGCGGCTGGCCATACACTCCAGGCCGCGACAGACCGCGCCATCCTCGAACTGATCGAGCGCGACGCCGCAGCCCTGTGGTGGCTGGCAGGCCGGAGGCCGCGCCCCGTTTCATCGACAACATCCGGGTATGACACCGTCATGTCCGTGTTGGCCGCCATGCGACAGGGCAGCGCCACGCGCCAGACCCGGCTTCTAGACATCACGACCGATCTTGGCGTGCCTGTGATCGCCGCTGTCTCGACCGACAGGGCAGGGCGCGGGCTTGCTGTCGGCATCGCGGCGCGGCTGACATGTGCAGATGCTGCCGCAGCCGCCTTGCGCGAGATGGGGCAGATGGAGCTGTCCGCCGCTATCGCCTCCGCCAAACGGGCCGAAAGCGGCGACCACGCGCTGAATGACGCGGACCGGCGCCACCTGGCCCGCTCAGCTTTCGCGGCCTCGTCCTGCAGGCTGCTCCAGCCCGATGAAACGCGTTCGGCACCTGTGATGGGTGAGAAGGTGGAGGGCGGAACGGTCCTGGCCGCGCTCGCGGCGCATGGGCTGTCCATCTGCACCATCGACCTTACCCGCAAAGGCATCGATGTCCCGGTGGTGCGCGCCATCTGCCCCGATCTGCAGCCCTTCTGCGAAACCGCCATCACGCCACGCATGGCCAAGGCCTGGGCCAGCCATGGCGGCGGACGCCGCGAGCATGGCGGGATCATGCCGTTCTGACGCGAGGGGCCTCGCCTTATGCAAACAGGCTTTTCGGCAGCATGCCGTGGATGCCCTTCGCTGTGTTGACAGTCTGCGTCACATGAAAATCCACGCCGACGCTGCACAGGGTGTAGGCATCGAGGCGCGAAAGGTTCCGGGTGGTGACGAGGTAGTCGATCATGTCCTTCAGCGCGATTTCCATGCAGCGGTCGAGGCTGGCATCGAAGCCCATGGTGATGACGTGGGTGGGGGTTTCGGCGCGCGGGTTGGCGAGCGTCATGTCCTTGCGCACGATGAACTCGAAGGTGCCTTGCAGCGCTGTCTCGATGGCCGTGAGGCAGACCTCGCCGTCACCCTGGGCACCATGCCCGTCGCCGCAGGAGAAATTCGCCCCTGGCACATGCACGGGCAGATAAAGTGTCGCGCCTGCCGTGAGCTGCTTGTTGTCGATGTTGCCGCCGAAAGCGCGCGGGATGACCGATGTGCAGCGGCCCCAGCTTGCGGGCGGCGACACGCCCATGATGCCGAAGAACGGCCTGAGCGGAATGTCCACGCCGAACGGCAGCTTGCCGAGCATCTTCTCGTGATCGAGCGGGATGTTGAGGATGCGCCCCTCCGGAAACTCCTCTGGCAGCGTTCCGCCCAGTGGCCTGATGAAATTGAAGCCCCAGTCCTGGCGCAGCTTGACGTCCTTGATGTGGACTTCGAGCACGTCGCCGGGCATCGCGCCCTCGATGGCGACCGGGCCTGTCAGGATGTGCGGCGCTCCGGCGAAGCGCTCGCAGTGCTTATGCACCTCGAACAGCTCCGGCGGGGTGTGGAAGGGTGCGGGCGGCACCATCTCAGGCGGGCCTGTCAACGTGTCGATGGTGACGGTGTCGCCGCTTTTCACGGTGAGCAATGAGGGCCGCGCCGCTTCGAAATAGCCCCAGTGACAATGGGCGGCACTGGCATTGAGATGGTGGTGGGTCATGAAAAGTCCTGACAGGATCAAGTGAACGGCACGCTTGTGTTTGCGTCACCCTCTTCCGCAACGCAACGGGCTTGGTCGCTGCTCGTGGGTTCATCGGCAGGCTCACGCCGTCGCTGTCGTGCCCGTCAGCACCGCCACGTCATCGGGCGTCAGCGGAACACGAAAGCCGCTGCGGACAAGTTCGGCGAAACCTTCATTGGGAATCATGACCGTGAGGCAAAAGAGCTTGTCCGTTCCGGTGTTGATCACCTCATGGTCATGGCCTGGCCGCACGATGAAGCTCTCGCCCGCCTTCACAGCGATTTCCTCGCCGTTACAGACGGATTTTCCGGTCCCGGAGAGCACATAGAACATTTCGTGCGCATAGCCGTGGTGATGCCAGGGCGTCTTGCCGCCGGGCTCGAACACCTCAAGGAAAATCGAGAAGGGCACCTTGTCGCGGATCGGGTCGGCGATCATCGCGAAATAATTGCTGTCCTTGTCGGAGATCTTGAAGGTTTCGAGATCGGCGATTCGCCGCGTGATGACGGGGGCAAGCGTTTCGTCCGGCACGTCGGCATGTGGTGTTGTGATGGCTGCGCTCATGACGGTCACTCCTGACAAGCCGGTGCAGATCGTGGCTGATGCTTGCGGTGAATTGATAGCAAAACACGGGCCATGGCAAAAACCATGACAGGATCATCCGGGTCAGTGTCATCACCGGCCTTGTGCCGGTGATCTCGGTTCGGCGAGCGCCGTGTGCGCTG
>JANMHN010000045.1:0-5540 GCA_031375185.1 Allobosea sp.
CGTTGCGTTCCGCGTCATTCCGGGATGCCGGAGGCAGGCCCGGAAACCATGATGCGGCAAGGAACGAGGATCAGCGTTGGCTGCTCTTGCAGCGCGCACGCATGGCGTGATGGGTTCCGGGCTCGGCTTTGCCGCCCCGGAATGACAAGTCGGTCTCGAGACCATTTCGCGTCATTGCGAGCGCAGCGAAGCAATCCAGACTTGTGCGCTGGCATGCTGGATTGCTTCGCTGCGCTCGCAATGATGGGGCAACAAGTCATGTCCTCCCAGCCCCCTCGCCCATCGGCGTATGGCGCGGCGGCTTCAACGGCGCTAACAGTGCTGACAGAACAGCGCCGCATTGCCGGAGACCCACCCCATGAAAGACACGCTTGATCAGCTCGAGGCCCGCCGCGAAACCGCGCGCATGGGTGGCGGAGACAAGCGCATCGCGGCACAGCACGCTAAAGGCAAGCTGACAGCGCGGGAGCGGATCGACCTCTTGCTGGACAGCGGCAGTTTCGAGGAATTCGACATGTTCGTGCAGCACCGCTGCACCGATTTCGGCATGGAAGCGCAGAAGGTGCCTGGCGATGGCGTGGTCACCGGCTGGGGCACGGTGAATGGCCGCACCGTGTTCGTCTATGCCAAGGATTTCACCGTGTTCGGCGGCTCGCTGTCCGAGACGCATGCCCAGAAGATCATGAAGATACAGGACATGGCGCTGAAGATGCGGGCACCCATCATCGGCCTGATCGATTCGGGTGGGGCGCGCATCCAGGAGGGTGTGGCCTCGCTCGGCGGCTTCGCGGAGGTGTTCAAGCGAAACGTGCAAGCCTCTGGCGTGATTCCGCAAATCAGCGTCATCATGGGCCCCTGCGCGGGCGGCGATGTCTATTCGCCCGCCATGACCGATTTCATCTTCATGGTGCAGGGCACCTCCTACATGTTCGTGACCGGGCCGGATGTGGTGAAGACCGTCACCAACGAGACCGTGACAGCCGAGGAACTTGGCGGGGCCAAGGTCCACACCACCAAATCGTCGATCGCCGATGCGGCCTTCGACAATGACGTCGAGGCTCTGCTGCAGGTGCGCCGGCTGATCGACTACCTGCCTGCCAACAATCAGGCCGGTGTGCCGGAGTTGCCGAGCTTCGATGTGCCTGACCGGGTCGACATGAGCCTTGATACGCTCATCCCCGACAATGCCAACAAACCCTATGACATCAGGGAACTGATCCTGAAGACCGTCGATGAGGGCGACTTCTTCGAAATCCAGGAAGCCTTCGCGCGCAACATCATCACCGGTTTTGGCCGCATGGAAGGCCGCACCGTCGGCTTTGTCGCCAACCAGCCCATGGTGCTGGCGGGGGTGCTGGACAGCGATGCCAGCCGCAAGGCCGCGCGCTTCGTGCGCTTCTGCAACGCCTTCGAGATACCGATTGTGACATTCGTCGACGTACCGGGCTTCCTGCCGGGCACGGCGCAGGAATATGGCGGGCTGATCAAGCATGGCGCCAAGCTCTTGTTCGCCTACAGCCAATGCACCGTGCCGCTGGTGACGATCATCACGCGAAAGGCCTATGGCGGGGCCTATGACGTGATGGCGTCCAAGCACATCGGCGCGGATGTGAACTATGCCTGGCCGACGGCGCAGATCGCCGTGATGGGCGCGAAGGGTGCCGTCGAGATCATCTTCCGTGGCGGCGACGCCGAGACGATTGCCGCACAGACCAAGGCCTACGAGGACCGCTTCATGAGCCCGTTCGTTGCGGCCGAGCGCGGCTATATCGACGAGGTGATCATGCCGCACTCCACCCGCCGCCGCGTGGCGCGGGCGCTGGCGATGCTGCGCACCAAGCAGACAGAAGCGCCATGGCGCAAGCACGACAACATACCGCTCTGAGGGTTGCATTGCCACGGATGCGTGATCATCCGGATTGAAAACGTCGAACCTGCGGAATAGTGTTGAGTGGTAATTCGGCAGGTTTGATCGGGGCAAATCATGATGAATGTTGCAAAATTGTTCGGCATCCTGAGCGCAGTCGCTGTTGTGTCAGTGGCCCAGCCAGCATCGGCCCAAACCAAGACAGCCCGTAAGGTCGGGCTTGATGTCGCGGCACAGCGCGGCGTGCCCAATCCTGATTGCTATGCACGCGTGTTCGAGAAATACGCCCGCGTGGTCGAAAGAGCGAACGGCACGCGGTCCTGGAACGCACAGTCGACCCCGGCTTACAACGCCGAACTCAAGAGCCGATGCGGCGTTGACAGGTTGGCGATCCTGCGCGCAACCCCATCAGCGGCGTCTGGAAGCTCACGTGGAGCTTATAGAGCCGGATTGAAGCTGGCCGGCGACCGGGGCTATCAGGGCGCGCAGGCGCAGTGTTTTGCCGGAGTCTATCAAGCACATGCCGCCCGGACTGCAACGCCTGTTGGCAAGACCGGCAACTGGTACAGCGCGCCTGTCGGGCCGTCATATGTCGGCGAACTCTGGAGCAAGTGCCAGATCAGCGCCTGATCCCGTTATGACGGCAGTAGACGTGCCGCCACTTTGGTTCTAATGCGCGAGTCATGAACCTGATCACCACCACGGCGGATCTTGCCGCCGCCTGCGAGCGCTTTGCGTCGCACCCGTTCGTCACGGTCGACACGGAGTTCCTGCGCGATTCGACCTACTATCCGAAGCTGTGCCTGCTGCAGATGGCTTCGCCGGATGAAGGCGTGCTGGTGGACCCGCTGGCGGAGGGCCTGGACCTGGCGCCGTTCTTCGCGCTGATGTCCAACGAGGCCGTGGTCAAGGTCTTCCACGCCGCCCGGCAGGATCTTGAAATTGTCTGGAACCTCGGGCGCATGTTGCCCCTGCCTCTGTTCGACACACAGATCGCGGCCATGGTCTGCGGCTATGGCGATTCGGTCGGATATGAGCAGCTGGCCAACGATCTGGCCAAGGCGCGCATCGACAAATCCTCGCGCTTCACGGACTGGTCGCGCCGCCCGCTGAGTGATGAGCAGCTGGTTTACGCATTGTCGGATGTCACGCACCTTCGCGACATCTACCTTGCGCTGAAGGCCGACCTTGAAGCCACCGGGCGCACGGCCTGGCTCATGGAGGAAATGACCGTGCTCAACCATCCCGGCACCTACGAGACCCAGCCACGCGATGCATGGCTCAGGCTGAAGGGCCGCGTGCGAAAGCCGCGCGAGGTGGCGCTGCTGATGGAAATCGCCGCCTGGCGCGAAGCTGAGGCACAGACCAAGGACGTGCCGCGCGGGCGCATCCTCAAGGATGATGCGCTGATGGACATCGTGCAGCGCGCCCCGCGCGAGCCGGAGGCGCTGTCTGACCTGCGTTCGCTGCCGCGCGGCTTCGAGCGCTCGCGTTCGGGGGCGGATGTTCTGGCAGCGGTCGAACGGGCGCTTCTGATCGACCACAAGACCCTGCCCCGCATGGACCGCGAGCACACGCGTGGCGGCAACGGCGCGGTGCTGGACCTGATGAAAGTGCTGCTGAAAGCCGTGTGTGACGCCGAGCGTGTCGCGCCCAAGATCATCGCCACGATGGATGATCTGGAAGCCATCGCAAATGATGACAGCGCCGATGTACCCGCCCTCAAGGGCTGGCGCCGCACCATCTTCGGCGACAAGGCACTGGCTCTGAAATCAGGACAGCTCAGCCTGCGCATGCGCGGCGGGAAGGTGAGCGTGGAGGCGTGAATGTTGGTGTCATCCCCGGCGGCGCCATAGGCGTCGGGAAGGGGATCCATCACGCAGCATGCTGAAAGGTGGATCCCCTTCCCGGCCTTGCAGGCCGCCGGGGATGACACCAACGAGGGTTGGTCAGTCCCTCACCACGATCGACGCATCTTTGCCGAGCAGCTTCGCAAGCTGCTTGAGCCGCCCCGCGACGCGGTCGCTTGCGAGGGACTGAAGCTCCTTCGGCACCTGCAGGACCACCTTTTTCTCGGTTGCGGTCAGGCTCATGCGGGGCAAGAGCCCGTTCATTGCGCCTGACAGCAGATAGGCCACGCGCATCAGCGCGCCGAGAAGGCGGGCGAGCTCGAGCAGGCGCGGGCCGGTCAGTTCGCGCAGGCGCAGAGACACGTTCTCCTCCTTCAGGCCGGCATAGCGATAGAACACCGCGAGCGAGAGATAGGCGCGGGCCTGGTGTTCGACACCGATGAAGGCCGCATGGGCAATCACGTTGAGGCTTTGCTCGCCGCGATAGTCAGGATGGGCGCGCCAGCCGATGTCAGCGAGATAGCAGGCCGCGCGGCGCAACCTGTAGTCTTCGGCTGTCTCTTCGACATTGGCGCTGGCAAAGAACCGGTCCGCAAAATTGATCAGGTCGATCGCATGGGCCGGGTCACGCGAACGCAGCACGTTGTAATCCTCGGCGGCGCGCAGCAAGGGGTCCGAGGCCTTCTCGTCCGGGTCGAGCTGTTCGTGCAGCAAGCCTTCGCGCACCCCCTGGGCCGACACGACCACAGCCTTTGGCCTGCCGCGCTTGATCAGGTGGTCGAGCACCAGCGCCCCGTAAGCCAGCAATGGCCGCCGCGCCGATGACACGGCATCGATGGAATCAAGGATGTCGGCGTCGACGCGCTCGACCATGCGGGCAAAATCGGCCACGTCCTTGGCCGGAACCGTGTAACCGTGCATCACGCTGAGGGGATAATTCGCCTGCCGCTGGTGCAGCTTGGCCAAAGCGCGCCACGTCCCGCCGACGGCATAGAAATATCGGCCGCGCATGGCCTCCACCTGTGGCAACTTGTCGAGTTCATCCCTGACGATCTTCTCGGCCACCTTGAGCGAACCGCCGGACCTGTCCTGCAAGGCAAGCCCGCCCAGCGGGACGCTCACGCCCTGCCCGATGTTGACACCTTCGACGCTGACGAGTTCCAGCGAGCCACCCCCCAGGTCCCCCACGATGCCATCAGGGTTGTTGAAGCCTGACACCACGCCCAGCGCAGACAGGAACGCCTCGCGGTCGCCGGAAATCAGCTCGATGGGGCGTCCGCAGATGCGCTCGGCTTCAAGAAGGAAGGCAGGCCCGTTGCGGGCATAGCGCGATGCAGCCGTGGCGATCACCCGCACGTTGCTGACCGCCATCGCCTCCCACAGGATCCGGAAACGCTGCAGGGCCCCAAGCGCTTTCTCGACAGCGCCTTTCGCCAGTTCGCCGGTCGAGGTCACACCCCGCCCGAGGCCCGCCATTTCCTTCTCGTTGAAGATCGGCGTCGGCGAGCGCGACAGGTTCTCATAAACGACCAGACGGACCGAATTCGAGCCGATGTCGACGATGGCCACAGGCGCGCCAAAGGCAAGCCTGCCATGGGCAGACGTGTTCGACGGATCAGCCGCCCCGGCGGGCAAGTATAAGTGGGCTGGAGAGTGCAAGCGATTTTCCACGTCCGGACAGGCTCGGGTTCGTCATGAAGTATTTGTGCGCATTGAAAGACGCTTCGCCTTTCGCGGCGACAATGCGTTGTGACGAGCCATCAGGCAAGATGCGCCAGCTCTGTTCGTTGTCGAGAAGATTGGCCATCAGGATCTGATCGAGG